>NZ_JBWJFQ010000012.1:0-212667 GCF_057784235.1 Mesorhizobium sp. CNPSo 4670
GGCCTGCGCCGCCAAGATCTTCTTCACCTCGGCGACCAGCTCGCTTTCCGCCACCGTCACCTGGGCCGGGCGCGCGGCGCGCCATTCGGCGTTGTCTGTGATCTCGGCCGACATGCGCGCACCTTCGATCAGGTCCTTGATCTGCAGTTCGCCCTTGGCGCGTTCGTCGCCGCCCTGGATGATTGCGACCGGGCAGCCGCGGCGGTCGGCATATTTGAGCTGCGCCTTCATGCCGGCGCCACCGAGATACATTTCAGAGCGGATGCCGGCGGCGCGCAGATCCGCCACCATCTTCTGGTAGCGGCCGAGGCTGTCGGTGTCCTTGTCCATGACCAGCACGACGACCGGCGCGATCACGTCCGCGCTGTCGAGCTTGCCGAGGTTCTTCAGCGCGGTCATCAGCCGGGAGACGCCAATGGAGAAACCGGTCGCCGGTACCGGCTCGCCGCGAAAGCGCGAGACGAGGCCATCATAACGGCCGCCACCACCGACGGAGCCGAAGCGGACGATCTGGCCGTCCTCATTGGGGATCTCGGCCAGCAGTTCGGCCTCGAAGACTGGGCCGGTGTAGTATTCTAGGCCGCGCACGACGGAACGGTCCATTGCAATACGGTCTTCGGCGTATCCCGCTGCCCGGACCAGGGCTTCGATCGTCTTGATCTCGCCAACGCCTTCCTGGTAGACCGCATTCGTGCTGACGCTGGAATCCTGACCGGCCTGTGCATTCCTCGCTGTCGCACGAAGAACTGCCTCGGCTTGCCCGTCATTCAACCCGGCGCCCTTGGCGAAGTCGCCCTCGCCTTCCTTGCCGCCATCCCAACGCCCCGGCCCAAGCAGAAGTCTCACCCCGTCGGGCCCGAGCTTGTCCAGCTTGTCGATCGCCCGCAGCACCGTCAGCCGGCGGCCGACATTGTCGTCGCCGCCAAGGCCGATCGCCTCCAGCACGCCGTCCAGCACCTTGCGGTTGTTGACGCGGATGACGTAGTCGCCGCGCTTGATGCCGAGCGCTTCCATCACGTCGGCCATCATCATCGCCATCTCGGCGTCCGCCGCCACGCCCGGCGTGCCGATCGTGTCGGCATCGAACTGCATGAACTGGCGGAAGCGGCCGGGGCCAGGCTTCTCGTTGCGGAACACCCAACCGGAGCGGTAGCTGCGATAGGGCTTGGGCAGCCGCTCGTAATTCTCGGCGACAAAGCGCGCCGTCGGCGCGGTCAGGTCGTAGCGCAGTGAGAGCCACTGGTCGTCATCATCCTGGAAGGAGAACACGCCTTCATTCGGCCGGTCCTGGTCGGGCAGGAACTTTCCCAGCGCATCGGTGTATTCGATCAACGGCTGGTCGGCCGGTTCGAAGCCATAGAGCTCATAGACCGAGCGGATCGTCGCCATCATCTTCTCGACGGCGCGGATGTCTTCGGCGCTGCGGTCGGCAAAACCGCGCGGCAACCGCGCTTTCGTCTTTTCCGATTTGTCGGCCATGGAATGGGTACTCGGTGTTTCGTGGCGATGTGCGATAGGAAATTTCCTATTTCCGCAGCGCGCGTGTCCTAACCGATGCAGCTTTGTGCGGCAAGGGTTTGCCGCCTTGCCTCTCCGTGCCGGGAGAAGACCGAACCGAACCACCCTGAAACAAGAACGCACCGAAAATGAAACAATCCCGCCATGGGTACGGCATCGTGCCGACACAATCGCGGCCGATAAGTCGCGCCGACACGAAGGGGTTCGGGCCATGACCAGCACAGCGAGATTCCATGCCGTCGGCGCAGGCGAAGTGCCCACGCGCCTGCGTCCAGCCGACCTCCACGCCCAGAAAATGGTCAGCCAGGCTGCTGGTCCGTTCGAGATACCGGCCGACACCGGCAAGGGACCATCCATGCGCGACGCATTGATGACCGGCCTGCTGGTGATCTACCCGACCGTGGCCACGGTGGTGGCGATTGTCGCCGGGCTTTTCCTGGCCAGCGCCAACGGCACCTGAAGGTACCCACCCGCGCCTTCGGGCGACTCACCAAAAGGGGATGCAAGCGCCGCTACTTCGGCCGCTTGAAAGCCTTTCGCTCTTTCTCGACTTGCTTGCGGCAGACGCAGCCCTCGAGATGGTCGTTGACCAGGCCCATGGCCTGCATGAAGGCGTAGACCGTGGTCGGGCCGACAAAGCTCCAGCCGCGCTTCTTCAGCTCCTTCGAAATGCGAACCGAGACCGCCGTGGTCGGGTTGGCGCGCAGATGGGCGAGATCGACGATTTCGGGCCGCTCGTCCTTGCCGGGTTCGAACTTCCAGAACCAGGCGGCCAGCGAGCCGAATTCATCGGCCATCTCGCGGGCACGCTTGGCGTTGTTGATGGTTGAGACGATCTTGCCGCGATGGCGGATGATGCCGGCATTGCCAAGCAGGCGCTCGACATCCTTGTCGGTGAAGGCGGCGACCTTGTCGAATTCGAAATTGGCGAAGGCCTCACGAAAATTCTCCCGCTTGCGCAGGATGGTCAGCCACGACAGGCCCGACTGGAAACCTTCGAGGCAGATCTTTTCGAACAGCCTGCGGTCGTCCGCCACCGGCCGGCCCCATTCATGATCGTGGTAGTGCAGATAGTCGGGCAGATTGCCGTGCCAAAAGCAACGCGCGACACCGTCGGGGCCGGCGAGCAGGCCGGTGTTTTCTTTTTCCATAGCCAAAGATCCGTTCGTTAATGCGCCTTTGCGCTGCATTTACTGCGGCTTTACCAGATTCCTGAACCCGGCGGTAACCACACCAAAAGCTTTACTGACACTTACGCATTTTACGCATTCCGATTCATGTTTCGGTTGCTGCTTGCGCGCCAATGATCGCTGAACCGGGGGGCGTTTCCACCCGGTCGTATCAGACGATCAAGGTGCGTTCCGATGAAGACAGTTTTGTTTCCCGTGCTCGGCGCCGTGGCTGTGTTTGCCGCAGGCGTCACGCCTTCAACCGCCGGCGATCGCTACGCCGACAGGCCGCCGGTTATGGTGAGCCCCGACCTTTCCGCCCCCTGGGTGCTGCAGCTTGGCCATGCGCCCGGCATCGTTCGCCAGAACCGCCAGGTCGTGCAGCAGCCGCGCCTGCGCTACGCTCAACCGGGGCAGCCTGACCGGGTGCAGACGGCAGCGGTGCAGCAGCCTTCCAAGCGGATGGTCATGCGTCCGCAGATCAACCCGATCTACCTGCCGCAGGAAGTCGCCTATGACGGCCCGCAGAAGCCGGGCACGATCGTCATCGATACGACCCAGAATTTCCTCTTTCTGGTCGAGAAGAACGGCAAGGCACGGCGCTACGGCGTCGGCACCGGCAAACCCGGCTTCGAATGGTCGGGCACGCACAAGATCACCAACAAGCGCGAGTGGCCGGACTGGCGCCCACCGGCGCAGATGATCAAGCGCGAAGCCGCCAAGGGCCGCTACCTGCCGACCTACCTGGCCGGCGGCATGGAGAACCCGCTCGGCGCACGCGCGCTCTATATCGGCACGACCGAGTATCGCATCCACGGCACCAACCAGCCATGGACAATCGGCGGCGCGGTGTCGTCAGGTTGCATCCGCATGCGCAACGAGGACGTCGTCGACCTCTATGAACGGGTCAATGTCGGAACCACGGTCGAGGTGATATAGTTCCGGCGACGAATCACTTGGTCGGCAAAGCACCTCGCTTTTGGCGGCCAGTCTGAAGATATGGGGGACGGGCCGTATGGGGATGCGGCCAGTCAGGAAGGGCAGCACGGGAAACCGCGCTGCCCTTTCCGTTTCGACCGGAGCCTGAGGGTCAGCGAGACACTCCCCGGTCGGCACGTCGCGCAAAAAGCATGACGGTTCGCTTTCGCGCTGCCCTTGGCGATGTTCTTTTGCTATGTCGGCGGCAACCAAGCAAAAGGGTTCACCCATGTCCCTGTCCGACGACAGCCGCTATCTCAAGGGCGGCCCGGTTGCCCAGCGCATCATTGCCGCCGTGCGCGAGGATGCAGCGATCGCCAAAGCCGAGGGGTTTCCGCCCAAGCTGATTTCGATCACCGTCGGCGACACCGCAGCGGTGGATGTCTATGTGCGCAACCAGCGCGCCAAGGCGCAGCTGGCCGGCATCGATTTCGAGGAACGGCGCTTTCCCGCCACCATCACATCAGGCGAACTGGAAGCGGCCATCCACGGCCTGAATGCCGATCCGCGCGTCACCGGCATCATCATCCAGCGGCCGGTGCCGGCGCATATCCCGGTCAGGACGCTGCAGGCGGCAGTGCATCCGCTCAAGGATGTCGAGGGCATGCATCCGGCTTCGATCGGCAATATCGTCTACAACCAGCTCGACCTCGCGCCTTGCACCGCGGCCGCCTCGGTCGAGCTGCTGAAGGAGACCGGCCTCGATCTCAAGGGGCTGGAAGTGGTCATCGTCGGCCATTCCGAAATTGTCGGCAAGCCGATCGCCTTCCTGCTGATGAGCGAAGGTGCGACGGTGACGGTCTGCCATCACATGACGCGATCGGTTGCCGCGCATGCGCGGCGGGCCGACGCGCTGTTCGTCGCCGTCGGCAAGCCTCGGCTGATCAAGGCCGACATGGTCAAGCCGGGTGCGGCGGTCATCGACATCGGCATCAATTCCGAAATCGGGCCTGATGGGTCCAGCCGCATCGTCGGCGACGTCGACACCGAGAGCGTCCGAGAAGTGGCCTCCTGGATCACGCCGGTGCCGGGCGGCGTCGGCCCGATCACGGTGGCGATCCTGCTGCGCAACACGATGGTGGCGCTCAGCCGGCAGCGCGCGCTCTATGAAGCGACCTACGGCACGGCCGACAGGCTGGCGGCCGAGTAAGCGCCGAGACAGCCACAGAGGCCTACTCCGCGGCGATCAGGCTGTCTTCCGCAACGCCGTCCGGCTTTCGCCCGCCATAGGCCCAGTCGAGCAGCTTTATCGTGTGCACCACCGGCATCTTCGCCGCGGACGCGATCTGGGTGATGCAACCGATGTTGCCGGTGGCGACGATCGAGGCCCCCGTGGCCTCGATGTTTTTTACCTTGCGGTCGCGCAGCCTGGCCGAAATCTCGGACTGCAGGATGTTGTAGGTGCCGGCCGAACCGCAGCACAGATGGCCCTCCCGCGGTTCGCGCACGATGAATCCGGCCTTGGTCAGCAATTCCTTCGGCTGGCGGGTGATCTTCTGGCCGTGCTGCATCGAACAGGCCGAATGATAGGCAACGACCGTGCCCGGCTTGCGCACCGGCTCGGGCAGCTCGATCCCGGCCAGATACTCGGTGATGTCCTTGGCCAGCGCCGACACCCGCGCCGCCTTGTCGGCGTAGGCCGGATCGAGCCGCAGCATGAAGCCATAGTCCTTGATCGTCGTGCCGCAGCCGGATGCGGTGATGACGATGGCATCGAGCCCGCTCTGGTCGATGGCGCGCGTCCAGGCGTCGACATTTTGCCTCGCCGAGGCAAGCGCAGCCTGTTCCCGCCCCATATGATGGACCAGCGCGCCGCAGCAGCCCTCGCCCGGCGGCACCACGACCTCGACGCCAAGCCGCGTCAGCAGCGCAATCGTCATTTCGTTGATGGCGGGATCAAGCACAGATTGCGCGCAGCCGGTGAGGATGGCGACGCGGCCTTTTTTGGCCCCTTGCCCGGCGTGGATACCCGGCGAGGCCATCGGTGAGACTGCGGGGATCGATGCCGGGGCGAGCTTGAGCATCGCGCTGAGCGGCTTCAGCGCCGGGACCCGTTCGAACAAGCCAATAAACGGCTTGCCCAGCCTCGCCAGCCTGAGCGCTGCGCGGAAGCGCGCGGGATCGGGCAGCACGAAGGCGAGCATGGCGCGGGTCAAGCGGTCAAGCAGGGGCCGCTTGTAGGTCTCCTGGATATGGGCGCGGGCGTGGTCGACCAGATGCATATAGTTGACGCCCGAAGGGCAGGTGGTCATGCAGGCAAGGCAGGACAGGCAGCGGTCGATATGGGTGACGATCTCCTTGTCGGCGGGGCGGCCATTCTCCAGCATGTCCTTGATCAGGTAGATTCGCCCGCGCGGTGAATCGAGCTCATTGCCGAGCGTCACATAGGTCGGGCAGGTGGCGGTGCAGAAGCCGCAATGCACGCATTTGCGCAGGATTTTTTCCGATTCCGCGACATGAGGATCGGCGAGTTGGGCAAGCGAGAAGTTGGTCTGCATCGCGTAAGTCCTAGGCCATGCGGCCGGGATTGAGGATGTTCTTCGGGTCGAATTCCTGCTTCAGGCGCTGACTGAGTGCCGCCAATGCAGGCGCCTGCGGTTCGAACACTGGCAAGGCAGCGCGATGGGAGGGTGCCGCGCGTACCAAGGTTGCATGGCCGCCGCCATGCTTTCTCAACAGCCCGCGCAGCAAAGCGGCTTCCGGATCACCCTCCTCCATACGCAACCACACCAGCCCGCCCTGCCAGTCATAAAAAGCACTGACGGCGGCCTGCATGCGCAGTGTCAACACCATTTGGTGGCCCTCTCCCGGCGTCATCGAGACGCGCCAGACCGGTTTCTCGCTGCCGTCGGCGAAAGGCCTGCAATCGCGCACATCGCGCCATATGGCGATTGAAGCCTCGCCGGAAATCTCCTCCAGCGGCCCGGCCTTGCCGAGCAATGTTTTCAGAGCGGCGATGCGATAGGCGACGGAAGGGCCAAACCCTTCGACGCGCAGCAACGTCGCGGCATCGTTGCCGAGCTGGCCGGCGGCGACGCGCGCGGCGACGCGTTCGGGCAGATGGGCGGCACTCGACACTTCCGCGCTGGAGCCGAGCGCCAGGGCCATGGCGGCGGCGGCCGCGTCGTCGAGCAGGCCGCGGATGGCGAGCGTGACCTCGGTCTCGGCGGCGGGCAGTACCTTGAAGGTGACGTCGGTGAAAGCGGCCAGCGTGCCCCAGCTGTTGGCCATCAGCTTCGACAGATCGTAGCCGGTGACGTTCTTGACGACGCGGCCGCCGGACTTGAAGGCCTCGCCGCGGCCTGAAACGGCATTGATGCCCAGGATATGATCGCGCGCAGCACCTGCCTTCAGCCGGCGCGGACCGGAAAGGTTCGCGGCAAGCACGCCGCCGATGGTGCCTTTGCCAGCTTCGCCCCCGAGCAGCGGGCCGTAATCCATCGGCTCAAAGGCGAGCTGCTGGCTGTTTTGTGCCAGCAGCTTTTCGATGTCGGCCAGCGGTGTGCCGGCCTTGGCCGACAGCACCAGTTCGGCGGGCTCATAGAGCGTAACGCCGGTAAGCTTGGACAAGTCGAGCGTGTGTTCGCTCTGTTGCGGACGACCGATGCCGCGCTTGGAACCATGTCCAAGGATTTCCAGCGGAGATTCCTCCGCCGCCGCCCAGGCGACGGTGGACAGGACTTCGTCCGATGTGGTCGGGGTAAAAGACGTCAAAGCCTGTGCTCCCGGAGCTTTTCGAGCACGGCTTCGCCCCTTGGCGACAGCCGGTAACCGACCTCGAGGCTCTCGGTGAGGCCGAGTTCCTTGAGCTTGCGGACATCCTGCTTGAATTTCAGCGTTTCGACGCCGGCCATCGCAGCCAGCTCAGCCGCCCGCACTTCCGGGTGGGCGCCGATCGTCCGCAGGATCGACGGGAAGTAACCCGGTGCCGTCTTATCCCAGCGCGCAAATCGTGCGGTCAAGGCGTGCCAATCCGCATCGGAAAGCGAGGCCTCGCCACGCAAGGCAACGCGTTCGTCGGGTTCGATACCGTTGAGTTCGATGCGGTAGACCGGGGTGCCGTCATGGGAGCCCAGCATCTCCTGAAGAGCTCCGAGTGCCGGAAAGCCGGCCGCAGTTGCGTCCTTTTCCGTCAGTGCGGACATGTCCACGATCGCAATATCGCCGATCAGCACGACGCCCGACGCCGTCCTCACCCGCCCGCCGGCCTTGACCGTCGGCCGCTTCCAGCGGCGGAAGGCGAGCGTCACCTCCTTGCGCGCGATCTTGTCCAGCGAGGATTGCTTGAACAGCAATTCAGACCTCACTCGGGTATTGGGCGAAGCCTGCGCCAAACAGAGGTGTGGAGATGCCGCGATCCTTCCCACCCCCCTCTGTCCTGCCGGACATCTCCCCCGCAAGGGGGGAGATCAGATCGTCACCACGGCTTTCGCAAATTCCTTTGGTTGAAGGACAAGCACCAGCATTGCGGCCAGCCAATCTCCCCCCTTGCGGGGGAGATGTCCGGCAGGACAGAGGGGGGTGTTCAAGCGCCGACATTTCCCCTCAAAACCTCGGAATGTCCGGAAACGGCAGCTTGCCGCCGGAAATGTGCATGCGGCCGAGTTCGGCGCAGCGGCGAAGCTGCGGGAAGACCTTGCCGGGATTCAAAAGATGATTGGGATCGAAAGCACATTTGACCCGCATCTGTTGGTCGAGGTCGATTTGGTTGAACATCTCCGGCATCAGGTCGCGCTTCTCGACGCCCACCCCGTGTTCACCAGTGAGCACGCCGCCGACCTTGACGCACAGCCGCAATATGTCGGCGCCGAAGCTTTCGGCCTTGTCGAGTTCGCCCGGCACATTGGCATCGTAGAGGATCAGCGGATGCAGATTGCCGTCGCCGGCGTGAAAGACGTTGGCGACGCCGAGACCGTATGTCTCCGACAGCTCGCGCATGCCGGCGAGCACGCGCGGCAGTTCCTTGCGCGGGATGGTGCCGTCCATGCAGTAATAGTCGGGCGAGATGCGGCCAACCGCCGGAAAGGCCGCCTTGCGGCCGGCCCAGAAGCTCAACCGCTCCTGCTCCGACTGCGAAATACGGCAGGTGGTCGAGCCGTTCCGGATGGCGATCGCCTCGACAGCGGTGATGAGGTGATCGACCTCGACACTCGGCCCGTCGAGCTCGACGATCAGCAGCGCCTCGACATCCAGGGGATAGCCGGCATGGACGAAATCTTCCGCGGCATGGATCGCCGGCCGGTCCATCATTTCCATGCCGCCCGGAATGATGCCGGCGCCGATGATGTCAGCGACGCACTGGCCGCCCTGCTCGCTGGTCGGAAAGCCGATCAGCAAGGCGCGTGCGGTCTCCGGCTTTTTCAGGATGCGCACGGTGACCTCGGTGACGACGCCGAGCAGTCCTTCGGAACCGGTCATGACGCCGAGCAGGTCGTAACCTTCGGCGTCGAGGTGACTGCCGCCGAGCCGCACCACCTCGCCATTCATCAGCACCATCTCGATGCCGAGGACATTGTTGGCGGTGAGGCCGTATTTCAAGCAGTGCACGCCGCCCGAATTTTCAGCCACATTGCCGCCGATCGAGCAGGCGATCTGGGAGGATGGATCGGGGGCGTAGTAGAAGCCCTCCTGCTCGACGGCGGTGGTTATGCCGAGATTGGTGACGCCCGGCTGGGCGACGACGACGCGGTTGGGGAAATCTATCGCAAGAATGCGGTTGAAACGGCTCATGACCAGCAGCACCGCGTCTTCCAGCGGCAATGCGCCGCCAGACAGCGAGGTGCCGGAGCCCCGCGGCACGACGCGGATGTTGCGGTCGTCGCAGTATTTCAGCACGCGGGAAACCTGCGCCACCGTCTGTGGCAGCACGACGACCAGCGGCAGCTGCCGATAGGCGGTCAGGCCATCGCTCTCGAAGGCCCGCATGGAATTGGCGGCGTCGACAACGCCCTCGCCCGGCACGATGATGCGCATGTCGGCGACGATCTCGTCGCGCCGGCGCATCGTGGCGTCGTCTGGTTTCGGCATGGCCAGGCCGGACATCTGCAGCCTCGTTTTACTTGACTGGTCAAAATCTTTTACCAGTGAAGCGCGGTGGTTGCAAATCCCGCTTTGGCGGAAAGTCCAAAGTCACCGCCGGACAGGCTTCCGCAGCGGCAATCTGCCGCTGCGGATACAAGTATTATTCGCCCGCCGGCTTGCCAGGTTCGGAATGCATCCGGCGCACGCGCCGCACGCCCCACCACACCAGCAGAATGGCGACGGGTACCGAGGCCGCGGTGACGACCTCCGGCGCGAAGGCATGGCCGAAGATCGAGGCGCCCTTGGCGACATAGCCGACGAGGCCGACCACATAGTAGGAGACGGCGGCGACCGAGAGACCTTCGACGGTCTGCTGCAGGCGCAGTTGCAGGCGGGCGCGATTGTTCATCGACGCCAGCAGGTCGCGGTTCTGCTTCTCGACCTCGACATCGACCCAGGTGCGCAGCAGCGTGGTGGCGCGGGTCAGCTTGCGCGACAGATTGGCCTGGCGCTCCTCGACCGAACGGCAGGTGCGCATGGCCGGTGCGACGCGGCGCTGCAGGAACCCACCCCAGGTGTCGTAGCCGGGCACGGCTTCTTCGTCGAGCGCCTCCAGCCGCTCGACGACGATGCCGTCATAGGCGCGGCTGGCGCCGAAACGGTAGAGGCTCGACGCGGCGTCCGCTTCCAACTCGGCGGCAAGCTCGGTCAGGTCTGCCAGCAGCGTCTGGCTGTCGCGGGTTTCGGCGACCTTCATTTCCAGCGTGGTCTGCGCCAGCCTGTCCTCGATGCGGCGGGCGCGGCCGGACAGGGTCAGCGCCAATGGCAGGCCAAGCATGGCCAGCGTTCGGTAGGTTTCGATGTCGATCAGCCGTTGCGACAGCGCCCCCGTTCGCGCCGGGGTCAGGCCGCGGTCGAGCACCAGCATTCGGGTCATGCCGTCGCCATCCTGGCGGAAATCGGTGACGATGGCGGCGTTGCCGCGTTCGACCAGCGAATAGCACAGGCTGGTCGGGTCGAAGCCGGCGATCAGCCGCTCACTCGCTTGCGTCCACTTGCGGATTTCGAGCCTGATCCCCGAGATGACGGTTCCCGGCGGGGAAAACCCGTTGCCGAACGGCGAGTCCTCCAGCGCCCTGCCGCTTTCGGAGAGCGGGCCTTCCCACAGATAGGTCGAGAATTCCGTGTGCCGCTCCCAGCGCAGCGAGCCCTTGCCCCACTTCATGGCGTGGTGGCGGGCCTGGCGGTCGGGCGCGGCAATGCCCAGACGCCGCGATAGTTCGGACAGCACCGCATGGTCGACACCGGATCCGCCCTCGGTCATGAAGGCGAGTTGCACCAGGACACGCGGCTTGTCGATCAGCGGATGCGGCCGGGCATGGACCTCGCCAAGCGCACCGGGCCGGCCCTCATGCGCGGGAAAACCCATGACGCTGCCCTTGGCGCGCGGCTGGAACTCGAGATTGGACGGGTCGTCTGACACGGCTTGTCCCCCGGGGTTCTCTAGACCCTCTTACATTGCGTCCCTCTAGGGCCAATGGCCAGATGACGCAAACAGCAAAGTTTAGCCGAAGACGATATGGCGTCAGGCGTCAAAATCGACCCGCTTCGACCAATTGGATAAATAATTTGACCAGTTGGCGACGCAGGCTTTATCCTGCACGACAGCGGTTCACCTTCCAGGCATTCTGTTGAGCGACATTTTTTCCAGGATCGAGCATTCGCGCACCGCCGACGAGGTGGTGCAGCAGATCGAGAGCCTCATCCTGGAAGGCGTGCTGCGCACCGGCGACCGGTTGCCGGGCGAGCGCGAGCTCGCACGCCAGTTCGACGTGTCGCGGCCGATCCTGCGCGATGCGCTGAAGGCGCTCGAAGGGCGCGGCCTTTTGACGACGCGGCCCGGCGGCGGCACGCATGTCGCCGACATCATCGGCCAGCTGTTCACCAAGCCGGTGGCGGACCTGATCTCGATGCATCGCAAGGCGGTGGCCGACTACCTGGAATACCGCCGCGAGATCGAGGGCGTCGCGGCCGAGTATGCGGCGCGACGCGCCACGCCGGAGGATCTGGCGCTGCTCGACCGCATCATGGCGCGCATGGACGAAGCGCACCGGACCGGCGATTTCGACGGCGAAGCCGAAATCGATGTCGAGTTCCATCACGCGATCTGCGAGTGCGCGCACAACATCCTGCTCTTGCACACGCTGCGCTCTTGCTACCGGCTGCTGTCGGAAGGCGTGTTCCAGAACCGGCTGCTGGTGTTCACCGTGCCCGGCGCGCGCGACGCGCTGCTTGCCCAGCACCGGGCGATCCATGCCGCGGTGAAGGCCGGTGACCCTGCGGCCGCGCGGCAAGCGGCGATGGACCACATGATCTATGTCGAGCGGTCGATGGCCGAGGCCGAGCGCAGCGGCGACTGGCAACGCGTCTCGCGGCTGAGGCTCAGGCAACGTTCTGAAGGGGCCAGATGAACCCACACGCAGACGCTTCCAGGACTGATAAGTGGGGACCCTCATGAGCCAAATCCTCACCATCGCCGATCTCAAGGACCTCGCGCGCCGGCGCGTGCCAAAAATGTTCTTCGAGTACGCCGATTCCGGCGCCTGGACTGAAAGTACCTACCGGGCCAACGAGGAGGATTTCGCCAAGATCAAATTCCGCCAGCGCGTGCTGGTCGACATGAGCAACCGCTCGCTGGAATCGACCATGATCGGCGAAAAGGTGACAATGCCGGTGGCGCTGGCGCCGACCGGCCTGACCGGCATGCAGCATGCCGATGGCGAGATGCTGGCAGCGCAGGCGGCCGAGGAGTTCGGCGTGCCATTTACCCTGTCGACGATGAGCATCTGCTCGATCGAGGACGTCGCCTCGGTGACCAAGAAGCCATTCTGGTTCCAGCTCTATGTGCTGCGCGACAAGGATTTCGTGCTCGACCTGATCGACCGGGCAAAGGCGGCGAAGTGCTCGGCGCTGGTGCTGACGCTCGACCTGCAGATCCTCGGACAACGCCACAAGGATGTCCGCAACGGACTTTCGGCGCCGCCCAGGATGACGCTGGCCAACATCGCTGACATCGCCATGCGCCCGCGCTGGTGGATGGGCATGGCCGGCACCAAGCGCCGCACCTTCCGCAACATTGTCGGTCACGCCAAGGGCGTCGGTGACGTCGCCTCGTTGTCCTCCTGGACGACCGAGCAGTTCGATCCGCATCTGTCGTGGAAGGATGTCGCCTGGATCAAGGAACGCTGGGGCGGCAAGCTGATCCTCAAGGGCATTCTCGACAAGGAAGACGCGCTGATGGCGGCCAAGACCGGCGCCGACGCCATCATCGTCTCCAACCATGGTGGGCGCCAGCTCGACGGCGCGTCGTCTTCGATCATGGCACTGGAGGAGATTGCCGACGCGGTCGGCGACACGATCGAAGTCCACATGGATGGCGGCATCCGCTCGGGCCAGGATGTGCTGAAGGCGCTCTGCCTCGGCGCCAAGGGCACCTATATCGGCCGGCCATTTCTTTACGGCCTGGGCGCGCTCGGCAAGGAAGGAGTTACCAAGGCATTGGAAATCATCCGCAAAGAGATGGACATCACGCTGGCGCTGTGCGGAAAGCGTCTGGTCACCGACATGGGCAAGGACCAGCTCCGACGCTAAGTCCGTGACAGCCTGACCACGGAGACAGCGCAGAGTTGGCAGAACCCGGCATCCATTTTCTCGACGCGCATGGGCCGGAGGGTGTGCGTCTCTACGCGATCGGCGACGTGCATGGCCGGCTCGACCTGCTGGCCGCCATGCACCAACGCATCGAGAGCGAACTGGAATGGAAACCGGCTCGAGACTGGCGCGTGATCCACCTCGGCGATTATGTTGACCGCGGGCCGGATTCCAGCGGCGTCATCGATTTTCTGATCGAAGCACGAGCACGAGATCCGCGCCATTTGATGCTGGCCGGCAATCACGACATCGGCTTTCTCGATTTTCTGCGAACTCCGGATCCCGAAGGACTTTTCATGCGCTATGGCGGCACCCAGACGGCGCTGTCGTATGGTGTGTCCCTGACCGCGGACGCCAGCTGGTTCGGCAAGGCGGAGACTATACGGCGGGGTCACGCGGCCCTGGTCGAGGCCATGCCGCCAGACCACGTCGACTTCCTGCGCTCGCTGCCCTTCTCACTGACTTTCGGTGATTTCTTCTTCTGCCATGCAGGCATCAGACCGGGCATTGCTCTGGAGAAGCAAGACCAACAGGATCTGATCTGGATCCGCGACGTCTTCCACAATTACCAGGGCCTGTTCCCGAAGATCGTGGTGCACGGGCACACGCCGGTGCCGGAAGCAGAAGTGATGGCCAACCGCGTCAATGTCGACACGCTTGCCTGGCAATCAGGGATGCTCACAGCGCTCGTCGTCGATGGCCCGGACAAACGCATCCTGACGATCACGATCAAGGAGCCTGGGACGACAAAGGAAGCGTGAGCGGCGCGTCCGGGGACGCGAAAACGTTCCGGCTTTTAGCGAAGCGAGGCGGTGACGCCGTAGCCGTCGACGGCGTTGTGGTTGTTGGCTGCGTCGGCGGAATAGATGCCGAGGCCGCACAGCACGATGGCGGACAACATGGCAAAGGACAGAAGCGCTGCTTTCACGGACGTCATCTCTTGTTGAGCTTGCTGCATCTGTGCACCAGGCGGTTACCAATGCGTTGAAACGGAGAATTCGCTTCAAAGTTTCGACGATTTCGCGCTTCTAGGCGCGTTCTGTATCGACGGTGTGTCGCGCGGGTCACACCAAAGGTTCATCGCGGTTGCACAGCCGATGCAGAGCGCGCGCCTTCTAGGATGATGGGCGGACACAAGCCAAGGATGAAAGGGGTTTTCCCCAGGCGGTTTCACCACTGCGTGCCAATTATGTCACGCGGCGAGGCGCCGAGGGTTGGACGCTCAGATCGTCGCGACCCAGGCGCGGGCAATGGCCAGGCCGGCAGCGTCGGCATCAGGCCCGTTACGGGCCATTTCGCCATCGAGCTTGCCAGCCCAATCGGGATGGCGCGCGGCGATGGTCGGGGCAAAGGACGTGCTCCAGTCCTGCACCATCGGGCGGTCGGCCTCGAAATGGAACTGGAAGCCGTAGACGGCACGGCCAACGCGGAACGCCTGGTTCTCGGCGACATCGTTGCCGGCGAGCCGCACGGCGTTCTCAGGCAGCACGAACGTGTCGTCGTGCCACTGGAAGATCGGGAATTTTTCCGGCAACGCGCCAAGCACGGGATCGGCCTTGGCGTCCGGGGTCAGCGACACGCCGTGCCAGCCGAACTCGTTGGCGCCACCGATGCGGTTCTCGCCGCCGAAAGCGCGGGCAACGAGCTGGCTGCCGAGGCAGATGCCGAGCACGGCACGGTCGTTGTCGGCGAAATCGCGGGTCAGTTCGAGCAGAGCCGGGAAATAGGGGTAGTCGTCATCGTCCAGCGCATTCTGGCCACCGCCGAGCACCACCATGGCATCGTGCCCGGCCGCATCATCCGGCAGGGGATCGCCCTTGTAGGGCAAGCGCAGATCGAGGTCGGCGCCCGCTTCCGCCAGGGCCGCGCCTACCTGGCCAAGGCCGGTATTGTCGTAGTTCTGGACCACCAGCACCCGCATCGCAAAACCCTGCTGACATGAAAATGATGCGACGAGCGATATCATGCCGCCAGCGTTGCAGCCAAGATGCGTGTTGCGGGAGAAAACTATGCCACTGCAGAATCGGGTCGATCCGTTCGGCGCCATCCACGCCGTGCCCGAGCGCGGGCTGTTCACCGGCAATCGCGGCATCATCCACGATCCCGAGACAAAGACACTGTTGAAAAAGCGCTGGGCGCTTCCGGCCTGGATCGTTTGCGTATGCCAATTCCGCAACGTGCGGCGCGAGCCGATGGGGCGGAACCGGAAGAGCGACGACCATTTGGGTGGCAAAGCGGGCTGGACCGAGCTGTTCTTCCTTGACGAGGTGACGGCGCTGGCGGCCGGGCATCGCCCCTGCTTCTTTTGCCAGCGCGAACGGGCCAAGGATTTCGTCGGCCGCTTCGGCGATGCCTTCGGCATTGCCGAGCCACGTGCGCCGCAGGTCGACAAGCGGCTGCACAAGGAGCGGCTGGCGTCCGGTGGCAAGCCACCGATGCTGGCCCTTGAGGAACTTGCCGGTCTTCCCGACGGTGCGATGCTTGCTGATGGGGGCACCGCCTATGCCTTGCGCGGCCGCAAGGCGCTGCGCTGGTCTTTTGCCGGATATGGCCCACCCGGCGATTTCAGCCTGCTCGAAGGCAAGGCGCTTGCGCTGCTGACGCCGGCCACGACGCTCGCCGTCCTGCAGCACGGCTTTCGGCCGGTGTGGCATCCGACCGCTGAGGCTTGACGCCGGCGGGCGGCTCGCTCATTCCTCGGCGATGCGCGCCAATTACAAGATGCAACGCCTGTTCGTGCCCGACGACCTCGGGCCCGCGATCGAGTTCGATGCCGGTCAGCAGCAGAGCCACTATCTGCTGCATGTGCTGAGGCTTGGCGAAGGCGCCGAAATCCTGGTGTTCAACGGTCGTGACGGTGAATGGTCGGCCGCCATTGCGGCGAAATCAAAAAGGGCGGTGCAGCTGAAGGTGCTGACGCTGCAGCGGCCGCAACCGCCGCTGCCCGATCTCATCTACTGCTTTGCGCCGCTGAAGCAGGGCCGGCTAGACTATCTCGTGCAGAAAGCTGTCGAGATGGGCGCCGGCATCCTGCAGCCGGTGATCACCCAGCACACGCAAGTGGCCAAGCCCAGCATCGATCGTCTGCGCGCCAATGTCGTCGAAGCCGCCGAACAATGCGGCATCCTGGCGGTGCCGGAGGTGCGCGAAGCCGAAAAGTTCGACCGCCTGCTGACCGGCTGGGACAGAGAGCGGCGGTTGATCTTCTGCGACGAGGACGCCTCGACCAACAACCCGCTGCCGGCTCTGCAGGCGGTCAGGGAAAAGAAACTTGGGCTGCTGGTCGGGCCCGAAGGCGGCTTTTCCGATGACGAGCGCAAGATGCTGCGCGCCCTTCCCTTCGTGACAGCCATTCCACTCGGAGCGCGCATCCTGCGCGCCGACACGGCGGCGGTGGCAGCACTTGCGGTGATCCAGGCAACCGTAGGAGACTGGTGAGACTTCATTTCTTGCAAGGGACGGAGAGCGCCGTATCGTTCAATTCCTGTTGACCTGTGGCTCAGGATTTTTCGCTTGATCGACTACTGACATTTCGTCCATCTAGCGCCGGCGGTCGTCCGACCGTCCTACAACTTCGCGCGTCCTTTCGGACGCGCAAACGACGCTGTAGCATTTTGAAGGGGCACATGATCCTTTTCGAAAATCGAAAGCCGATTTTCGGGATCATGTGCGGAGGGCTTTGTCATGGCGCGCGATACTACCGATTTCCGCCCGATCGAAGGCGTCGATGAGCTCGTCGAGCATCTGGCCGAAGGCAACAAGCCGCGCGACAAGTGGCGCATCGGCACCGAGCACGAAAAATTCCCGTTCTATGTCGATGGCAACGCGCCCGTGCCCTATGGCGGCGAGCGCGGCATCCGCGCCATCCTCGAAGGCATGCAGCAAAAACTCGGCTGGGATCCGATCATCGATGACGGCCGCATCATCGGCCTGGTCGAGCCGACCGGCCAGGGTGCGATTTCGCTGGAACCCGGTGGCCAGTTCGAGCTGTCCGGCGCGCCGCTGGAGACGATCCACCAGACCTGCCGCGAGGGCAATGCCCATCTGGCGCAGGTACGCGAGATCGCCGAGCCGATGGGCATTCGCTTTCTCGGCCTTGGCGGCAGCCCGAAATGGTCGCTGGCCGAAACGCCGAAAATGCCGAAGTCGCGCTACGAGATCATGACGCGCTACATGCCCAAGGTCGGCACCAAGGGTCTCGACATGATGTACCGCACCTGCACGATCCAGGTGAACCTCGACTTCGAGAGCGAGGCCGACATGCGCCGTAAGATGCAGGTGTCGCTGAAGCTGCAGCCGCTATCGACGGCATTGTTCGCCAATTCGCCGTTCACCGAGAGCCGGCCGAACGGATTGCAGAGCTGGCGCGGCGACATCTGGCGCGACACCGACAACCAGCGCTCGGGCCTGCTCGAATTCTGCTTCTCGCCCGATTTCGGTTTCGCCGACTATGTCGAATGGGCGCTTGATGTGCCGATGTATTTCGTCATCCGCGACGGCCACTATCACGACATGACGCACATCACCTTCCGCCAGTTCATGGCCGGCGCCGCGCGCAATGAAGTGCCGGACGGGCTGCCGACAATGGGCGACTGGGCGAACCATCTATCGACGCTGTTCCCGGACGTGCGGCTGAAGCGTTTCCTCGAGATGCGCGGCGCCGATGGCGGGCCGTGGCGGCGCATCTGCGCGTTGCCGGCTTTCTGGGTCGGATTGCTCTATGACGAGGCAGCGCTCGACGCCGCCGAGGCACTGACCTCAAGCTGGACATATGACGAAGTGCTGGCTATGCGCAACGCGGTGCCGGAACAAGGCATTTCAGCGCCCTTCCGCAACACCACGCTGCGCGAGATCGCCCGCGACGTGATGGTCATCTCGCGCATGGGCCTGAAGAATCGTGGCCGCAAGAACCGCGACGGCTATGACGAGACCTCGTTCCTCAACACGCTCGATGAAGTGGTCGCACGCGGCACCACCAGCGCCGAGGAGATGCTCTCCGCCTACCACACGCGCTGGGGCGGCTCGATCGAGCCGGTCTTCATGGAATACGCCTACTAACCCTGCGAGTGCAGGCGCGGCCGATTGATTGGCAAAAGCCGCTTCAATCGGCCATCGAAACGAATTAGGCTCTCCACCCTAGGATTTCCCGGAGGAGAAAGCCGATGCCTACCTTGTTCGATATGCTGGCGCAGGCCCAGAACGGCAACGGCATGCAGGCCCTTGCCCAGCAATACGGGCTTTCGATGCAGCAGACGCAGGCGGCCGTTGCCGCTCTGCTGCCGGCCTTTTCGCAGGGGCTGCAGCGCAACACTGCCGATCCCTATGGGCTCGGCGCCTTCATGACGGCAATGGCAAGCGGCCAGCACGCCAAGTATTTCGAGGACGCAAACCGAGCCTTCTCGCCGCAAGGCGTCGATGAGGGCAACGGCATTTTGGGGCACCTGTTCGGCTCGAAGGACCTGTCGCGGGCCGTGGCCAGCCAGGCGGCGCAGGCCAGCGGCGTCAGCCAGCAGATCCTGCAACAGATGCTGCCGGCGATCGCCTCGATGGTCATGGGCGGGCTGTTCAAGCAGACGACAAATCAGATGCAAGCCGCCGGCGGCCTTGGCGGCGGCAACAATCCGCTCGGCGAGATCATCGAGCAGATGATGCGGCAAAGCGGCATCCAAGCCCCCGCTCCGCAGCCACGCCAGGCACCGCAGCCGCAGAATCCGATGGACAACCCGCTCGGCAAGGTTTTGCAGGACATGTTCGGCGGCGGTGCCCCGCAGCCGCAAAGCCAGCCTCAGCCGGCACCCAATCCCTATGGCGACAATCCGCTCGGCAAGGTGCTGCAAGACATGTTCGGCGGTGGGGCGCCGCAGCCGCAGCAATCGCAACCACAGCAGACCCAGAGCCCCTATGGCGACAACCCGCTGGGCAAGATCTTCGAGGAGATGCTGCGGCAAGGTGGTGGCGGCTTCGGCGGGGGCGGACAGCCGGCGCCGCAACAGCCACAGGCACCACCGCAGCGGCAGGCGCCGCAACCGCAGACCAATCCGAGCGGCCGGCCGAGGAACCCGTTCGACGACCTGTTCGGCAAGATGTTCGAGACTGGCGCCCAGCAGCGTGACGAATATCAGAAGGGCGTGGAAACGATCTTCGACCAGTTCAAGCGGGACATGGACCGGCGGTAACCCGATCGGCCCTTCAAAAGAAAAGCCCGGTCCTGGGAGGACCGGGCCAGAGTGCAGGCGGGCCGGCGGGGATCCGGCAGGGAGTGGGGCCTGCATACTCGTCAGTCGCGTCGAACCTCAAAAAGGTTCACGGCAACCGATGTGATAGCAACCAAGCCGGGCGATCAGGCCACCTTGCGGGCGAGGTCCTCGATCGTTTCGACGCGATCGCTGGCGATTGCGCGCAAGATCTTCGTCGGATCGCGGCCAAACGGTATGTCGATGGCGACATGGAGGTCGGCGCGCGTCAGGCCGATATCGGCGAGTTCGGAATCCGACATCTCGCCAAGGCGATAGAAGGCGCGGCGGTTTTTCCAGGCGCGGTAAACGTTGGAGACAGTGTTTGCCACGCGCGTCGCAACGGCCGGACGCGAGGTGATGCGCGAGGTCTCGGTGGCGAAATCAAACGTGGTCATGTCGGTCTCCTTCAGACTCGAACGGACGAAATCAGGCAAGCGGCGCTGGCGACAGCGGCCGTTCCGGCTTCGATTCACATGCCTTCATGTGGACAATCACAATTTGCCATCGACCGATTGATTAATCCAACGAATGTTTCTAATCCTAGGCATCAACACTAGTGATGGATTGGACCGATGAAAGCGCCACTCGATCTCGATCAGTTGCAGACCTTCATCTCGATTGCCGATACAGGCAGCTTTACGCGGGCGGCCGAAGAGGTGCACCGGACCCAGTCGGCAGTATCGATGCAGATGCGCCGGCTGGAGGAGCGGATCGGCAAACCGCTGTTCGAAAAGGACGGGCGCACCAACAGGCTGACCGAGGAAGGCGACAAGCTGCTCTCCTATGCGCGGCGGCTGCTCTATCTCAACCGCGAAACACTGGCAGCCTTCGACGACCGGCGGCTCGAAGGCACGATCCGAATCGGCACGCCGGACGACTATGCCGACCGTTTCCTGCCCGAAATCATGGCGCGGTTCACGCGCTCCAATCCCCGCGTCGAACTGACCGTCATCTGCGAGCCGACGCCAGGGCTGGTTGAGCATATCAAGCGCGGCAATCTCGACCTGGCGCTGGTGACGCACAACGATGTACGCGGCCAGTCGGAGGTGGTGCGGCGCGAGCCGCTGCTGTGGGTCACCTCCGCCAACCATGCGACGCACGAACAGCAGACGCTGCCGATGGCCTTTGGCCGGCCAAATTGCATCTGGCGGCGTGCCGCCGTCGATGTGCTCGACCAGCAGAACCGCGACTATCGCATCCTGTTCACCAGCTTCTCGGCAACCGTCATCACCGCCGCGGTGCTTTCCGGCCTGGCGATCTCGGTGCTGCCGGAATGCGCGCTGAGGCCCGGCATGCGGGTGCTGGGCGAAGCCGACGGCTTCGGCGCCCTGCCCGATTGCCGCATCGGCATCATGCGCGGCCAGACGTCGCGGCCGGAGATCGTCGATGCGCTTGCCCGCCACATTTCGGAAAGCCTGGACAATATTTCCGTGCCGATCGGCGAAGAGACCGGGACATTCGACTTCGCAGCCCTCGCCTATGCCAAGATGAAGCGGACGAAGCCGAACCAGATCTTGCCGGGCTGGTAGGCCAGATCCTCCCTGACAGGAAGATCAACCAAGAGCCGAAGCCGACCTGCCCTCACCGGGCGACAGGCCTGCGAGGGCCAGCATCTGGGCCGGCTCCAGCGGCGGCGACAGCAGATAGCCCTGCAACTGATGGCAGCCCATGCCGACGAGCAGAGCCTTTTGCTCCTCGGTCTCGACCCCCTCGGCGGTGACCTCGACTTCAAGAGCGATGGCAAGGTCGACCAACGCCTTGACGATCGCACTGGAACTTCGATCATGGTCGAGAAGGCGCACGAAGGAACGGTCGATCTTGAGCTTGTCGATGGCATGGCGGCGCAGGTAGTTCAGCGAAGAATAGCCGGTGCCGAAATCATCGAGCGCGACCCCGATGCCCGTTTGGCGCAAGGCCGCCAGTACCGTCCTGGTGGTGTCGTTGTTTTCCAGAAGCACACTTTCGGTGATCTCGAGTTGCAACCGCGACGGCGCCAGCCCGGTCTCCGCAAGGATCAACGCAACCTCGTCGGCGAACCCGGCGTCGCGCAGCTGCAGCGGCGAGACGTTGACGGCCACCCAGGGCAATTGCGTGCCGACGGCGAACCGGCAGGCCTCGGCCAGCACCCATTTGCCGAGTTCACCGATCATGCCGCGTTCCTCGGCAATGGCGATGAACTGCTGGGGCGGCAACGCGCCATGGATCTCATGCGCCCAACGGATCAGCGCTTCGGCGCCGGCGATCGTCCTGCCATCCGCGGCGAAAATCGGCTGATAGGCCAGTTTTATCCCGGTCCCGCCGGCAAGGGCGCTGCGGAGCTCGTTCTCGACCTTGCGCTTATGCAGCAAGAGGTCGTCCATGTCGCCGGCGAAGATCTGATGGCGACCGCGGCCGTTCTTCTTGGCCTCGTAAAGCGCAATATCGGCCTTGCGCAGCAGGTCGTCAGCATCAACTTGCGGACCCGACGCCAAGGCTATGCCGATGCTGACACTGACGAAGACCTGATCGTCCATCAGCCTGAACGGCTCCTGCATTTTCCGTAGCAGCCGTTCCGAAACATCCTCGGCCGCCCTGATGTCGCGAACATCGACCAGAATGATCGCGAACTCGTCGCCGCCGAGCCGCGCCACCGTGTCGATTTCCCGGATCGTCTGCTGCAGCCTGGTTGCCGTCTGGCGCACAAGCTCGTCGCCGGCGGGATGGCCGAGCGTGTCGTTGACATGCTTGAAACGATCGACATCGAGATAAAACAGCGCCATCCTTGCCGTATCGCGCCCGGTCGTCAGCAAGGCCCGCCGCAACCTGTCCTCGAAGAGAGCCCGGTTGGGGAGGCCCGTCAGCGTATCGTGGAATGCGAGATACTGCGCCTGCGCCTGGCTGGTCTGCAACGCCAGCGAGGTCCGCCGCAGGCGCCGCAGGAGAAAGATCAATGCACCCGCGGCAAACAGCACGCCGGCGACCAATGCCGGGCCCGCCTTGCGCACCAGCGTCAGACCGGGGCGCTCCTGATCCCAGCCGATGTAACCGAGGATGACACCGCGTGAATTCATCAGCGGAATGGCGGCTGAGCTGACCGGTTGCGACAACAGCAGCAGGTGCGCGCCATCCAGCAGATACTTTTCCGCGATCTTGCCGATGACAGCGTCGTTGATGAACTCGATCGAGACATGCAGATATTCGCTGCCTGGCGCCTGTGTGACGCGGTCCGAACTTGGCACCAGCGGTGCGATACTGAGGATCGCGGGCTTGCCCCCAAGCGACACGAGGTCCTCGGCGACCATCTTGGTCGCGCCGCCGGATGCGTTCTGTTGCGGCGGTTGGGCGATCAGCTGGCGCAGCTTTTCGATGGTGGGCCGCAAAGCAGGCTCATCCGCGCCATAGACGGCCAGCGGCATCACCTTGCCTTCCTGCATGGCGTGGATCGGCCGGTTTGCATCGTCCAGCACATAGACACGGTTGTGACCGTAGTAGGTATACATCCAGACGCTGATGTTCTCGACCATCCATTGCTCGTTGCCGGCCTTGGCGTTGAGGATGGAATCGTCCCAGACAGAGATACTTTCCTGCTCGCGCTCCACGGTAGCGATCTGATCCTGCAAACCGTTGGCGAAGAATATCTTTTGTCGCTCAAGCGAGGCACGATCGGTCTGCACGGCCGCGTAGAAGCCAAATCCGACGACCATGACCAGCGCAAAAGCGGCAAGCGCCAGCACGGTCAGCGTGACCTGATACGTCAATGGGCTGCGATGTCCGCTTGCGCTCATGCGTCCTTGGCCAGCTTCGTTGGATGCAACTCAATCAAAGCAGGCTTAAGATCACGTTATGACGTGTGGTCCGTCACAGGTGCCTTGACGCGAGCGTTCAACCGTTCCCCAATCGGCCAATGAGCGAGGCAGCATCCGAATCACGCACCAACGCCACCGAATACACGGTGAGCGAGATTTCCGGCGCACTCAAGCGCACGGTCGAGGATGTGTTCGGCAATGTGCGAGTGCGCGGCGAAATATCCGGCTATCGCGGGCCGCATTCGTCCGGTCATGCCTATTTTGCGCTGAAGGACGACCGCGCGCGGCTCGACGCCGTGGTGTGGAAGGGCACGATGAGCCGGCTGAAATTCCGCCCCGAAGAAGGGATGGAGGTGATCGCCACCGGCAAGCTCACCACCTATCCCGGCAAGTCCAACTACCAGATCGTCATCGACAATCTGGAGCCCGCCGGCGCCGGCGCCCTGATGGCGCTGCTGGAAGAGCGCAAGCGCCGGCTGCAGGCCGAGGGCCTGTTCGACCCCGGCCGCAAGCGGTTGCTGCCGTTCATGCCGCGCGTCATCGGCGTCGTCACCTCGCCGACAGGGTCCGTCATCCGCGACATCATCCACCGCATCAAGGACCGGTTCCCATTGCATGTGCTGGTCTGGCCGGTGCGCGTGCAGGGCGAGACGGCAGGCGCGGAAGTGACCGCCGCGGTCAACGGCTTCAACGCGCTGGCGTGGGATGGCGCCATCCAGCGCCCCGATCTGCTGATCGTGGCACGCGGCGGCGGCAGCCTTGAAGATCTTTGGGGCTTCAACGACGAGGCGCTGGCGCGTGCCGTTGCAGCCTCCGCCATTCCGGTGATCTCGGCTGTCGGCCACGAGACCGACTGGACGCTGATCGACCTCGTCGCGGATCGCCGGGCCCCGACACCGACAGGTGCCGCCGAAATTGCGGTGCCGGTGAAGGCCGACCTCGAAGCGACGTTTGCCAGCCTTGGTGCGCGGCTCAAGGCGGCGGTCTTGCGCAATTTCGAGCGCAAGCGGCAAGCCGCGCGTGCCGCCGCCCGCGCTCTGCCCTCGCCCGATCAATTGCTGGCGCTGCCGCGCCGCCGCCTCGACGAGGCGACAAGCCGGCTCGGCCGGGCGCTGTCCGTCAGCGTCGACCGCAAGCGGGCGCGGCTTCAAGGCCAAAGGCTGACGCCGGCCACGCTGTCGCGGCGCATGAATGAAGCCCGCACGCTGACCGGCCGCGACCTCGCCCGCGCGCAAGCGGCATTTTTTGCCATCGTGCGCGAACGTCGCGCACGATTTTCGCGCACCGCGACGCGGCTGTCTCCGGCACCGATCGCGCGGCGCCAGAAGCTGCAAGGGGACACGCTGGCAGCACTGGCGCGGCGGCAGGATCGGGTGATCTCCGTCCGGCTCGAGCGCCTGCGCGGACAATTGAGCCAGGCCGACCGCCTGTTGACCACGCTTTCGCACAAGGCCGTCCTGGCGCGCGGCTTCGTCCTGGTGAAGGACGCCGACGGAGCGGTGATCAAACATGCCACCGAAGTGGCGTCGGGAATGGCGCTTTCGCTGGAGTTCGCCGACGGCACCGCCGATGCGATTGCCACCAGCGGCACGGCAAGACCGAAAGCCGTGGCCAAGCCGGCGGGCAAGGCCAAAGAGCCCGGCAATCAGGGATCGCTGTTCTGAGATCATGACCGACAATCCGAACCATCTGGCAACGCCTTCCGGCAAGCCGCGCGCGCGGCGTTTCGGCATCGGTTTTGACGGCACCCCCGGTCCGTTCAACGCGATCACCGATGTGCCGGGCGTCGCCGTCGGTTACACGACGCTGATTTCAGGCGATGGCGCGCTCGTCGTCGGCCAGGGACCGGTGCGTACCGGCGTCACCGCGGTCCTGCCCCGGCCGCGCACCGATCTTGCCACGCCGGTCTTTGCCGGCATCTTCAGCCAGAATGGCAATGGCGAACTGACCGGCTCGCACATCGTCGAGGAAACCGGCGCATTCAACTTTCCGATCACCATTACCAACACGCATTCCTGCGGTGTTTCACGCGATGGCACGCTGCGCTGGATGGAAAGAGTACTGCCTGCGGCACTCGACAGCGGCTGGGGCCTGCCTGTGGCGGCGGAGACCTATGATGGCTTCCTCAACGACATCAACGGCCACCATTTGAAGTCAGAGCATGTTGCGCAGGCACTTGACGGTGCGGCCAGCGGACCGATCGAGGAAGGCAGCGTCGGCGGCGGCACCGGCATGATCACCTTCGGCTTCAAGGCCGGATCCGGGACCGCGTCGCGCATCGTCGACTGGCACGGCCGCGCCTACACGGTCGGCGCCTTCGTGCAGTCGAATTTCGGCAAGCGGCACAATTTTACGGTTCGCGGCCTGCGCGCCGGGCCAGAGCTTGCCGAGCCGGCGATCCGGCAGGGCACGCCGCGTGCCGAAAAGGGCTCGATCATTGCCGTCATTGCCACCGACGCGCCGTTCCTGCCGCACCAGATGAAGCGGCTGGCGCGGCGCGTGCCACTTGGCGTCGCCATGACCGGCGGCTTCGGCTATCACAGTTCAGGCGACATCTTTATCGCCTTCTCGACCGCCAATGCGAGCGCGGCGCTGGCACCATCCGGCCGCATCGCCAGCGCCGATTTTTGTTCCCGACACCGACATCGATCCGTTTTTCGATGCGGTGATCCAGAGCGTGGAGGAATCGATCCTCAACGCCTTGGTCGCCAATGACGACATGAGCGGACGCGACGGCAATTTCGTGCCGGCGTTGCCGAAAGTGTGGCTGAAAGAGAAATTTGGCGGAGGGGATGACTGATACGAAGACGCGGGCCGAATAGCCCGCGTTCAGACGGTTACCCTTGAATTGCTCTAAGCGGCTATTCCGCGGCTTTGCTGGGGGCCTGCTGGTTCTCGTCGGCCTCGGCCGCTTCCTCGAGCCGGGAGGCGATCAGTTCCTGAATGTCGCCGACCTCTTCCTGGATATCCTCCAGAGGGATGCCGACCTCTGCCGCCTTGGCAGCGCATTCCTTGGCCAGAGTCTCGGCCTGCTTGTCGATCCTGGCGTGGGATGACTGGCAGTGGACCTTTTCGCCAATCCATCCCCGCAAGAACTCGATCGCGTGTTCACTCATACTGCTGTTCCCTGGCGGCAAAGCCGGTTGGTAATCATAAACGCCGACACCCCGCAAAGGATGCATGCTCCCATACGAACCGAGTCGTCGCCAACCGGCAAGCCGATCTTGTCCAAGGTCCACAGCGTCAAAGGAAATCGAGGGGTCAAGAGCATTCTGTCTCTGAGGGGTCGGTACCGTTGGCTGGGATCACGCCCAGCTTTGCGCCACTGTTTCTATTTGCTTTTTTCCGGTTTCCGAGCCGATTTTCGTCACAATAGATGGCGCAATCCGTAACACATTTACAGTCGCTTCGGCGGCGCTGCCCTCAGGCGCGCGGGTCGAAGCCGCCGGTATATAGTGACATCCTCATGCAATGTCGACTCTGCTCGCAATCAGCTAGTGTCTCAGTTTGAAATTTTGCGATACGGACAATGCCGAGACCTGAGAGGCAGATCGACCCAGGGTCATTTCTCTCGCGCATAAGTCACTTCGTGAATAATCTCGCGCCCGTCGAACGGATTTTGGGTGGGGGGCGAGGTGTAAGACAGCGTATGTTCGTCGACTTTGCAGAACCGCACCTGTTCCGTGCCACTCCATGCTTCATTCCAGCTCATGTCGACATGATGGACAACGCGATCTGACTCAACCGTATAGCTGCCCGAATAGGCGAACATCGAGTCGAACAACGCAATCTTCTCTTCGTCGGATGGCGGCAAACGCTGCGGCCGATTGCGATTGTTCCTAAGGATAAAGAAAATGACGCGCTCAGGTGTATAGATGACGATGCCATGAGGTTCCTGACCCAGAGCTGGCTGCCGCTCCCCGGTCGAAACGTCTCTCGTCATCCAAGACGTCATTCGCCAGCTTCCAAGCAGGAGTTCGCGGCGAATTGGTTGAACGGGCATATCTTCAGCCATTGCCCACACCTCCGTTATTTCTCGGCAAAGCGCTCTCTATACCATCCGCGTGGTCCCGGCCTCGGCGCATCCGGGCAGTCTGGACGGCGTATGGAATGAAATCTCCCCATCCTTTGCGGTAAGCATATAGGAGTTCGGACCGGATCGCGACAAGCGAGCCTTCAAACCGAGACACGACCGGATCGTGCGCATCGAGAACGGCGCAGCGAATGCCGCCGCCGCGTCCAAGCCGATTATGTGCTGGAGTTCATGCCGCCATTGACGCTGCCGCAGGACGAGGTGCGGTGGCAACGGGCCACCCCTATCTTGCCAGAAGCGAAGCCCCATATGCATGGTAGGATCCATTCGTCTTGCTGAGTCCTGCCTAGGGCAAGGAAAACTGCGAACGACAGGGAAGCTTACCGGATGTCCCTTGGGATCGATCAGGCGACGATCACAGCCTATCTGGAAGTCATCACCATCAATCTCGTTCTGTCGGGCGACAATGTCGTGGTGATCGGCATGGCGGCCGCGGGCCTGGCAAAGGCGCTGCGGCAGAAGGCGATCATCGCCGGCATCGCCGCGGCGGCTGTTATCCGCATCGTCTTTGCCGTGGTGGCCGTGCAGTTGCTGGCGATCCCGGGCATCATGCTGGTCGGCGGCCTGCTGTTGTTCTGGGTCTGCTGGAACATGTTCGGGGAATTGCGCTCCGCCGGCGATGCCGATGACGGGGACGGTGCAGACGCCGATCCGACCGTGGCTTTCCTTGCAGCGACACGACCGGCCAAGGCGCTGCGCACAGCGATCGTGCAGATCGTCGTTGCCGACGTTTCGATGTCGTTGGACAATGTGCTCGCCGTGGCAGGCGCTGCCAGCGACGACATGGATGCGCTTGTCTTCGGCCTCATCTTGTCGGTGGTGCTGATGGCGATCGCCTCGACGCTGGTGGCGGCGCTGCTGGCCAGGCATCGCTGGATCGGCTGGCTCGGCCTTGCGGTCATCGTCTATGTCGCAGGCAGCATGGTGCTGGATGGCGTCGAGCAGTTGAAAGCACTCGACTATTGGACGGTTCTTTCATGAACGCAGAGCCCGATGGGAGCGTTAACAGTTAGAGTATCCATGCGGGCCAAGGATTGAGCGACCATTTCTGGATTCGAAATCCCGGAAATCCTCTTGGGCAAAGCCTTCAGCGACTTTCGGCGACCCGCACGATGAGCTTGCCGAAATTCTTGCCTTCGAGAAGGCCAAGGAAGGCTCGCGGAGCGTTCTCTATTCCATCCACGATATCTTCCCGGTACCGAACGCGGCCGGTTGCTATCCAGTCGGCCATGTCGCGGTAGAACGCCGGGCGCTGGTCGACGAATTCACGCTGAATGAACCCCCTGATCGTCAGGCTGCGGTGGAGCACCTGCTGCATCAGCGTCGGCAGCCGATCGATGCCGGACTCCGCGATGACATTGTATTGCGCGATCAACCCGCAGACCGGCACGCGGGCAAAATCGTTCAACAGGGGGAACACCGCATCCCAGACAGGGCCGCCGACATTCTCGAAATAGATGTCGATGCCATCAGGGCAGGCCGCCTTCAGCTGCGCGGCAAAATCATCGGCACGGTGATCGACGACCGCATCGAAGCCGAGCTCCTGCCGCACGAAAGCGCATTTGTCAGCGCCGCCGGCAATGCCAACGGCACGCGCGCCCTTGATGCGAGCGATCTGTCCAACGGCTGACCCGACCGCGCCGCTGGCCGCCGCCACGACGACCGTCTCGCCAGGCTTTGGCTGTCCGATCGTGAGCAGGCCGGCATAGGCGGTGAAGCCCGGCATGCCGAGAACGCCGAGTGCCGTGGTGACGGGCGCCGCCGCGGGTTCGAGCTTGCGCAGCCCGACGCCGTCGGACAGTGCAAAGCTCTGCCATCCCGAGTGCGACAGGACGACATCGCCTTCAGCGAAGCCGGCGTGGCGGGATCTGAGGACACGCGCAACGGTGCCGCCTTCCATCACGCCGTCGATCTCGACCGGCTTGGCATAGGATTTGGCGTCGTTCATCCGCCCGCGCATATAGGGATCAAGCGACAGATAGAGGATCTGCAAGAGGAGTTCGTTCTCCGCCGGCTCGACAATTTCAACCGTCTCGATACGAAAATCGCCTGGCTTCGGCCGGCCTTGGGGTCGCGCTGCAAGCACGATGCGGGTGTTTCTCTGGGCTGACATTTGGGGACGACCTCGTTGTCAAGAACACTCTATTCGAAAAACCGGTTGGGCGGCCGCTTCAGGCCAAGATTCTCGCGCAACGTCGTTCCCTCGTACTGCCGCCTGAAGATCCCACGTCGCTGCAGTTCGGGCACGACCCTCTCGACAAAGTCGTCGAGCCCGGCGGGCAGATAGGGAAACATGATGTTGAACCCGTCGGAGCCCTCGGTGACCAGCCATTCCTCCATTTCGTCGGCGATTGTTTGAGGCGTACCGACGAAAGCAAGGCCGGAATAACCACCCAGCCTCTGTGCGAGTTGTCTTACGGTCAGGTTCTCGTTGCGCGCCAGTTCGATGACACGCTCGCGGCCGCTCTTGCTGGCATTGGTTTCGGGGATTTCGGGCAAGGCCGCGTCCGGATCAAAACCGGATGCATCTTGCCCGAGCGCGATCGACAGCGAGGCGATGCCGCTCTCGTAGTAGACGAGGCTGTCGAGCTTCGCCCGCCTGGCCTGCGCGTCCTCGACGCTGTCGCCGACGACGACAAAGGCGCCGGGCAGGATCTTGATGTCGTCGCGCGAGCGGCCGAGTTTCTCCGCACGGCTTTTGACGTCGGCGAAGAAACGTTGGCCGGCGGCGAGATCGGCATGCGCGGCGAAAATGACTTCCGCCGTTTCTGCCGCCAGTTGCCGCCCTGCCTCCGACGCGCCGGCCTGGACGATGACCGGCCAGCCCTGGATTGGCCGGGCGATGTTGAGCGGCCCGCGCACCGAGAGATGCTCGCCCTTGTGATCGAGCACATGCAATCTGGAAGGATCGAAATAAAGACCGCTTTCAGCGTCGCGGATGAAGGCATCGTCAGCAAAGCTGTCCCACAGGCCGGTCACGACATCATAGAATTCCCGTGCCCGCCGGTAGCGCTCGTCATGCTCGACATGTTCGTCGAGGCCGAAGTTGAGCGCCGCATCGGGGTTGGATGTGGTGACGATGTTCCAGCCGGCGCGGCCGCCGCTGATATGGTCCAGCGAAGCGAAGCGGCGGGCGATGTGGTAAGGCGCGTCGAACGTCGTCGATGCGGTTGCGACCAGCCCGATATGATCGGTGACGGCCGCCAGCGCCGACAGCAGCGTGAACGGCTCGAACGACGTAACCGTGTGGCTGCGCCGCAGCGCCTCGATCGGCATGTTGAGGACGGCCAGATGGTCTGCCATGAAGAAAGCGTCGAACTTCGCCGCCTCCAGGGTCTGAGCGAAGCGCCTCAGATGCGCGAAATTGAAATTGGCGTCGGGATAAGCGCCCGGATAGCGCCAGGCGCCGGTGTGCAGGCTGACGGGGCGCATGAAAGCGCCAAGCCGCAATTGTTTCTGTGTCATGAAAATCGTTCCAACCGATTAATATGATCGAGCGTCATCGCTCGAATCCTGATCGTTAGGATCGGCCTGTCTGACCAACCCGGGAAGGTATTCCGTTGCGCGGCGCCCGGTTTTTGCAGCAATTCCGTTTTGCGATCCACGACCGCGGCATAAAAAATGGCCGGGCGCGAATGCGGCCCGGCCAAAAGAAGGTTCAAACCTTCAGAGGGGAACACCGCTCAGCGGAATGGGAGGAAACCGCCGAACGATTTTACCTGTTTGAGCTTATTTCCGCGACTTGGCGACGAATGACGTTCCAAAGAACAGGCAAAACGGCGAAAATCTGTTCGGCATTGAGGTTTTGCCTATGCATGTCGAGCTCCCAAAAACCGGGGGCCTCTTGCGTGGGCGACATGCATAGGGCTTCACGGGCGCACCGCTCCGGTCTGGAGAAGATCGGCATAGTGGCGACGCGCCACGTCGGGATGTGAACGCAGACGGCTTTTCAGGACATTGGTGCCGACATCGCGGAACAACGGGTTGTCCGGGTCGCTTGCCGGTCCGCGTGCCTCGGCTGCCAGTTCCTCGGGCAAACTCAGCAGCGGAATCGTCGCATCCAGCCGCGCGCTGAAGAAGAAGGGAACGGAAATCCGCTCGACGCCGGCGGGCGGCGTCACGACGCGGTGAACGGTGGCGCGCAGATAGCCATTCGACGCCAGTTCGAGCAGTTCGCCAATGTTGACGACAAGCGTTCCGGGGAGCGGGTCGACATTCACCCAGCTGCCGTCATATTCAACCTGCAGCCCCTTGTTGTCGTCCTGCAGCAGCAGCGTCAGGAAGCCGCCATCCTTGTGCGCGCCGACACCCTGGTCGCCATCCGTCGCGTCACGCCCGGGATACCGCACGATCTTCATGCGATGGTTGGGCGAGTCCCTGTAGATCGCGTCGAAGGCGTCCTCGGGCTGATCGAGCGACAGCGCGAAGGCTTTCAGCAGCCGGATCGCCACAGCCGTAGCCCTGGTCTGCCATGCCAGCAGCGCCGGCTTGAGATCGGGCAGTGCCGAGGGCCATTGGTTCGGTCCTTGCAGCCGTGTCCAAGGCGCAATTCCCGGCCCTTGCGGGATGGGCTGGCGCTCGACGCCGATGTCGAGTTGTTCACGCCAGTCGGCGGCGCCCTTGGTCAGTTCACCGCCGGCGCGCGTGTAGCCGCGAAACTGCGAGGACTTGACCATTTCGATCGCCAGCTTGTCGGTCTCCGGCAAGGCGAAGAACCGGCGTGAGGCATCGAGCACTTCATCGGTCTCCGACGCCGAAATTCCGTGGCCGCTGAGATAGAAGAAGCCGACGTCCCGGGCCGCCGTGCGCAGGTCCAGGAGAAAGGTGCGATGCTCGGACGCTCCTTGTTCGAGACGGCTCAGATCGAGTACCGGCACAATTCTGGGCATGGGCAGGTTCCTTCTTTTCTCCGCCCTTGCCGAGGAGAAGTAGAAGCGACATCGGCAAGCACTCGAGGCATGGATCGTGCGTCCAAGGTGCCACGCAGGGGCAGCCGATCAAAGCAATGGGCACCCCAATCTCGGCACCAACAGAAGAAAGTCAGCGCTGCATATTGTGGCCTGAGGGCAAATAATATTCCCGACGGATGTTCTATGCACAATGCGACGGAGACATAGATCGGAGAGTTTATGCGGACTTCCGCATAAACTGACGACCCCCGCAGGGTTGGTCCTTGAGCTTGGATCCCTTCTCACGCCGCCTGCCTAATGACTTCAGGCCAGCCCGAACGTCTCCACGGCGCGCATGATGCCGCGCAGTTCGGCGAGGCCTTTCAGCCGGCCGATCAGCGAGTAGCCGGGATTGATCCTGGTCTTGCCGATATCGTCGGCAAGCAGGTGGCCGTGATCGGGGCGCATGGGGATGCGCCAGTCGGCGCGGCCTTCCCTGCTGCGGCGCGCCTCTTCCTGCATCAGAGCGAGGATGACATGCGCCATGTCGGTGCCACCCTCCAGATGCTCGGCTTCATAGAACGACCCATCCTCCTCGATGGTGATGTTGCGCAGATGGGCGAAATGGATGCGGTCGGCGAATTCCTTGACCATGGCGACGATGTCGTTGTCGGCGCGCGTCCCGTACGAGCCGGTGCAGAACGTCAAACCATTGGCGGGGCTGTCGACGGCGTTGAGAATAAAACGCGCATCCGCGGCGGTCGAAACGATGCGCGGCAGGCCATAGAGCGAGAAGGGCGGATCGTCGGGATGGATGCACATGCGCACCCCTTCCTGCTCGGCCACCGGAATGATCTCGCGCAAGAACCAGGCGAGGTTGTCGCGCAATTCCTTCGGCCCGATCGCATCGTAGTCCGCCAGAGCCTCGCGAAAACTGTCCCGGTCGTAGCTCCGCTCGGTCGCCGGCAGGCCGGCGATGAGGTTGCGCTCGATCCTGTCGATCTGCTCGTCGCTCAATTCCTTCAGCCGCGTTTCCGCCTCGGCGATGCGGGCGGCGCTGTAGCCGGCCTCGGCATTCCTGCGTTTCAGCACGAACAGGTCGTAGGCCGCGAAATCGATTGCATCGAAACGCAGGGCGTAGCCCGTTGTCGGAAGCCGATAGGCCAGATCTGTGCGGGTCCAGTCGACCACGGGCATGAAATTGTAACAGACCGTTGTGATCCCGGCCTTGGCAAGGGCGCGGATCGTGTCGCGATAATAGCCTGCGTAGCGCTCGCGCTCCGGCGCACCGATCTTGAAGGAATTGTGGACGGGAATGCTCTCGACGACCGACCAGGTCAGCCCTGCCGCCTCGATGATCCGCTTGCGCTCCAGAATGTTCTCGAGCGGCCAGGCGCGCCCGTCATAGATGTCGTGCAGCGCGGATACGATACCCGTCGCGCCCGCCTGCTTGACATGATCGAGCGTCACCGGGTCGTTCGGGCCATACCAGCGCCAGCATTGTTCCATTACGGCTTTCCTTCTGCGAGGACGGCAACCTATTGTTGGACCGTAACGAGTGTCAAACCAAAGCGCGTCGCGTTTGAGCGGATTCAGGCGATGCGCTTTAGGTCCTTGTTTTTATGCATGTCGTTGCCCCCAAAACCGGGGCCGTTTTGGGCGACATGCATTAAGGGCCACAGCAAATAACGGAGTACCCGCAATGAAGGATTTCGACGGCAAGGTCGCTCTGGTGACGGGTACGACCGGGATTGGCCTCGCAAGCGCTATACGCCTTGCGGCAGGAGGTGCCGCGATCATCGCCTGTGGCATCGACCGCGCGGCCAACGCGGCGATGCAAGCGCAACTGGAAAGCTCCAGGCCAGGCGTGCTGGTCATAGGCACCGACGTCTCTGTGCCGGATCAGGTTCGCGATGCGGTCGCGGCCGGCGTCGAGCGGTTCGGCGGCCTCGATATCATCGTCAATTCGGCGGCGGTCCATCCATACGGAACAGCTACCAGCACCGATTTCGAGACCTGGAACAAGGCAATGTCGGTCAATGTCGGCTCGATCTACCTGACCGCGCATTTCGGCATTCCGGAAATGATCCGGCGGGGCGGCGGAGCCATCGTCAACGTGGCCTCGGTGCAGGGTCACGCTAGCCAGCAGAATGTCGCCGCCTATGCGACGACCAAGGGGGCGATCCATACGCTGACGCGCTCGCTGGCGCTCGACTACGCGCGCTCCGGCATCCGCGTCAACTCCGTGAGCCCCGGCTCGATCCGCACCCCGATCCTGGAAAAAGCGGCACGCGGCGAAAACGGCACCGATGCCGATGTCGAGGCCGCCTACAAGCGCTTCGGCGAAGCGCATCCCATCGGACGCATCGGCGAGCCGGAGGAAGTGGCGGAACTCATCGCCTTTCTGTGTTCGGCCAAAGCCGGATTCTGCACCGGAGCGGACTATAAAATCGATGGCGGCCTGACTGCCGGCATCGGCGTGAAATAGAGCCATGTAGATCGGTTTTGGCCTTTACCGGGAGTCGCCGACATCTGACGACCTCCGGCGCGACCGCTTTTGGCGGGCGCGGCGTTGAAGTCTTCTTCGCCCAGCTCGCAAGTTCTTGCCACCGCGAACCTCGACCAACACCGATTTTGGGTTTTTGAACAGATTTAGCACTGCATCTAGGCGCCTCAACCAACTGCTCTTTTTCCTCCATTGTCGCATTGATCAACGATGGAGGTTGGCATGGATCGGCGATTATTTCTGACTGGAATGTTAGGATTGGCGAGCGCTGCGGCCGTGGTCGCGGTAGCTCGCCCGGTTAGGGCGGTGGCTGGCACCCCGAGCACGGGGGAACGGCATTATCGATGAGATGGACAAGCCGGTAGACGACTTGTGGAGCCGGGTCCTGATAGCCAGAATGACGTCGAACCTGTGCAGTACTATCGATGGAGGCGGCAGCGTGTATGGAGGCCGCGGCGTGGATGGCGCGTGGTCTGGCGTCGCTATTGGCGTCGAGGCCGCTGGCGCCGGAGATGTTTCCGCCGATCCTACTGGATCCGCTTCTATTGAAATCCCGTAAACCGCGAAGGCTCCGGCATCTTGCTGGAGCCTTCGCAAAGAATTTTAAAGTCGAGGGACAGGGCCTTCGGCTTCATTCCTCGGTGCCGGATCGAACCGGCTGTGCTTGCGGCGGTGGTTCCCATCCGAAAACACTGCGTCCGCCCAGCATGTGCGACTGGTCGAACTCGCCTGCCACGATTTCCTTCAGGCTGGGACCGGTGACATAGCGCTCGACCTGGCGTGACTGGTCGTCCAGCCGTCTCAATGCATCGATTTCCTCGGTGCGGCCGAGTTTCGCCTTGTGAACGGCCGATTTCAGCACGCCGATCGTCTCGTCATAGACTTTCAGCGGCACGGGGAACGGGTGTCTGTCTTTGCCGCCATGCGCTAGCGAGAACCGGCCGGGGTCCGAGAACCGGCATGGCGCGCCGCGCACCACCTCGGCCACCATCGCCAGTGCACGCACGGTGCGGGCACCGACGCCCGGCACCATGAGCAGCTCCGGAAAATCCGCAGGCCCGCGTTCGACGGCGGCGGCGATATTGCCGTGCAGGCGGCGCATGACGACATCGCTTTCGCGGACGTCATGATGGGCCGGCATGATCAGATGCGGCAGCAGGGGCTGCGCGGGAGCGGGCGGCGAGCCATGCTCCAGCAAGGCGAACTCTTTCACGATGCGATCGGGACCCAGATCCCGCAGCAGCTCCAGTTGGCCGTGACGCGAAGCATCGGCGCGCCGGTCGGTCAGATTGACGATCTCGCCCTGATTGGCGCCTTCGATCGCGGCATGCGGCTGCTCGACGAAGCTCGTCAGCCCCTCGGACAGCCAGTGGTAGCGACGCGCCACCTTGCTGTCGCCGTTCATGCCTTGTTGCACCACGACCCAGTCGCCATCGTCGGTAACGATGAAGCCATGAAGGTAGAGGTCGAAGCCGTCCTGGACGGCGGCGCTATCGACCTTGGCGACCAGCCGACTGGCCTTGGCCAGGCCCGTTCCGTCGAAGCCGACGCGCTCGCCGATCAATGCCAGTTCGTGCGGGGTCTTGCGCGAATGCGTGCCACGCCCGCCACAGACATGGATGCCGAGTTCGCCGGAGAGTGGAGACAGGCCACGTTTGAGGGCGCCGACAACGCTTGTCGTGATGCCGGAGGAATGCCAGTCCATCCCCATCACCGCGCCGAAAGACTGGAACCAGAACGGGTGTGCCAGGCGGCGCAGCAATTCGGTTCGACCATAGTGATGGATGATCGCCTCGCACATCACCGCGCCAAGGCGCGTCATGCGATCTCCGAGCCATTTGGGCACGCGACCGCCATGCAGTGGAAGATCAGCACTTCCCGATCGTTGCGCCAATTTGTGCCGCCCGCGTTGCTCGTTGCGTAGAGATAGGCATTGCGGACCTGTCAGGGAAGCCTGCCGTCGCCCTTGGCTTGGCCAACGTCAAGCAACACCGCTAGACGTCTGGCTGCGGCACTTTCGATGATGATCTCTTCCAATTGACGGTCGGACAAACTCGTACCGGTTCGCTTGCGAACCTCATCAATACTGCCGCGAATGGATATCGGGACGGAATGTGCCTGATCGTCAAGGTAGGCGCCGATCGCCAGCACCGCATCGGCATCGACGTTGCGTGGCAATGGCCGCATCGAGCTTCCTCCCAGCAGCAGTCTCCCTGAAGGCAAAGTCGGAGTCGAGATCGATCTCGTGTATGTACGATTTGAACATTGGTCGCGCCTCATAGTGCCGGCCGGAACCATTCAGCCATCGGGCGATTTAAGAGCCCGGTAAATCTCTCGTCGGAGGTTAGAATGGCGAAACGGAGAATGCGTGACCCGTATCAGCTGCGCGCGCAAGCTGACCGGATTTCGAAGGAGATTATCGACCTCGAGCGCTCAGCCCGAGAAACGAAGACCGCAAAGCTCAGGGCCCAGCGCGAAGCCCTGCAACAAGCATCTGCCCGGACAAAGCCCGATAGGGTCGGCAGCGGCGACGTCGAATAAACTGTCACATCCACGAAGAGCCAGCAAACGCGCCCTGCGGGCTCGTGCGGTTTTGCCGATCCCGGCGTCCAAGCCGGAGGAACGATTTGGACGGAAACCCGTTTGCCCTGACTGGAAACAGGATGAGCAAAATGGTCGCGCCGCGTGCTGCCTGGAAGGGTTTTTTGAAGGTTGGTTCGGTGTCGTGCGGCGTGAAGGTCGTCGGCGCCACCAGCGAGGCATCGAAGGTTCATTTCAGGATATTGAACCGCAAGGACGGTCTTCCGGTCAAAAGCGTCTATGCCGACGAGGAGACTGGAAAGCCGGTCGACGCGGAAGACCAGGTGAAGGGCTTCGAGGTCGAAAGGGATGAGTTCCTCCAGATCGAGCCTGACGACATCAAGGCGCTCAAGCTGACCTCAAAACATACGCTCGAGGTCGGCGAGTTCGTGTCGATTGACGAGGTCGATACGCGCTATCTCGAGAAGCCCTACTATCTGATCCCGGCCGATGGAGCTGCACTGGAGGCCTACTGCGTGGTCCGCGATGCCATGAGGAACAAGGGCGTCGCCGCGCGATCCTGCGTCGTGCTTTATCAGCGCGGCCGCGAGGTTCTGATCCAGCCCTATGGCAAGGGCATGGTGATGACCGAGCTGCGCAACCACAATGAAATGGTCTCGCAGGACAGCGTATTCGATGGCTTGAAGAAGCAGAAATATGATCCCGAACTGCTCGAAATCGCCGGCATGCTCATCGACAAGAAGGTGACGACTTTCGATCCTTCGAAGTTCGAGGACGCCTACGAAGATGCGCTGATTGCCATGATCGACGCGAAACGCAGGGGCAAGCAGCCGCCGAAGCCAGCGCCGAAGCCGAAAGAGAACGTCATCAACCTGGCCGAGGTGCTGAAAAAGAGCCTCAAACAGGAAGGGTTGGGGCCGCCTAAAAAGGGCGCCCCGCCGAAACGCAAGACCGCTTAGCACCTGTCGTCGCTGGCACGCGCCAAGACGCTAGAATTGATCGAAGTGGGGAACGGCAGCCACGAGGTTGGCCGGCACGGTTGCAGCCTTCGGGGTGGCGCTGGGCCGTGCCGGCCGGTGCTGGGGCTTCGAGGGACCAGCAACGATCAAGCTACAAGCATATTAGCAACCTCGCAATTAAGCCAAATGGCCTATTCTGCGCGGATATTGCGAAGGATGCGCATGCGGGTCCGCTCGCCATCGCGTTTCGCAGACGCGATCTCATTCATAGCGGCACTATAGCAATTTTCCCCAAGCCCTGGACACCGCAACGCTGCAGGTTGTGGCGGCAATGTTCCGACGCCGACACGGGCCTCTATCGCAAAATTCCACTAGGCGGCGCTCTTGCAGCACGACAATGGACCGGCGGGGCTACGCTGGCGGTTTGGTTCGTCTACCTGGAAACGAAAGGCAGCAGGACGATGACGATTTCTCCGTTTCTCACCGCTCTCGGATCCGAAGGTCCCCCAGCCGACCGGGCGAAAGACATGGCCTTGTATGGATGGCTGGTTGGAAGTTGGGAAATGGACACGGTCCACCACCTCGATGACGGCACAATCCAGAAATGGAATGGAGAATGCCACTTTGGCTGGGTGCTCGAGGGCAGCGCGATCCAGGACGTGTGGATCAGGCCCAAGCGGCCTGCGCCGTCCACTATGTATGGCACGACCTTGCGCATCTACGATCCTGGGATCGATCGCTGGCACATCCTATGGAATGACCCGCTCAACCAGGATCACTCGCGCCAGGTCGGGCGGGCCGAGGGTAAGGACATCGTCCAGCTCGGCGATGACTCGCGCGGTTTGAAAACCCGATGGCGTTTCACCGAGATCTCTGCCGACAGCTTCCATTGGATCGGCGAGGAAAGAGCTTCCGAGAGCGACCCCTGGCAAATCACCTATGAACATTTTGCGCGCCGACAAAAACCCTGAAGCCAGGTAGCCGTCGAAGGAAAGGCCGTCGTTTTCCTACAAACGACGGCCCCATGCTTGCCTGCCCACCACCCCCAGGACAGCACGCGCCTATTTTAGAACAAGCTAATGTCTTCGTCTATTAACTTTGACATACAGGCAGCAGGATTTTGCCATCTTGATTGGAGTACGCTCGCCTGATGGGCGCGATCAGGGCAGAGATGAATCACTTCTCGCGCAGCCGCTGTATTTTCCGCTTCGCCTCGTCATCCGCGACAGCGATCAAGGCATCGAATTCCTGCACTTCCTCGATGTCGCCTCCGGGCGCTACCGCCCTTCTGCGCTCGGGGATCCTCGCCGCCTATGCCGCGTCGGACATGGTCGACGGACGCGACGACCTCGCCCGCACGCGCTACGCGATGATCGCCTCGCAGGGCTTTGCCGACTACGCCTCCGCGCTCGGCGTGCATTATGCCGCCGCCGCGCGGTGGGACACAGCCTTCTGGCAGCGGCGTCGGCCTCAACCCGAAGAGCGCGCGGCAGATTTGTATCACAACACGTAGCACATTTACGGAATTGCCCTCGCCGACACCATTGACGTCGGGCTCAGCTGCCTGAAAATGTCGATACTGCCCGCCCGCACAAAACAAGCGTCAGGCCGCCGCGTTAGACGAGGGGGTTCGGCAGTGCCCGGTCGGCGATTTCCATGCCAAACCGGGCGCGCCGTCGTGTGGCCGCATATCGATCGCCAGGGATTGAACGCAATGAACAAAATCGATCTTGAAGGACAGGTCGCCGTCGTTACCGGCGGAGCGCAAGGGCTGGGCCTGGCCTTTGCCAGGCGGATGGTCGCATCGGGCGCAAGGGTGAGCCTGTGGGATATGAACAAGGCAGGGCTAGAGGTGGCCGTTGCCGGCCTCGGGGACGCAGTCAAGGGCGTCCTCGTCGACATCACCGATGCCGAGGCGGTGCTTGCGGCGCACGCCCGCACCGAAAACGAGAGCGGGGCCGTCTCGATCCTGGTCAATTCGGCGGGAATAGCCGGGCCCAATCACACGCTCGAAGAGTATCCGCTCGATGCCTGGCGGCGCGTCATCGATATCAATCTCAACGGAACCTTTCATGTCAACCGCGCTGTCGTGCCTGCCATGAAGGCGCGCAACTACGGCCGCATTGTCAACATCGCCTCGATCGCAGGCAAGGAAGGCAACCCCAACGCTTCGGCCTACTCGGCGTCCAAAGCAGGCGTCATCGGGCTGACCAAGTCACTGGGCAAGGAGCTTGCCGGCTACGACATAGCGGTCAACTGCATCACGCCGGCTGCGGCGCGCACGCCGATCTTCGACCAGTTGAAACAGGAACATATCGACTACATGCTGGCCAAGATCCCGCGCGCACGGTTCCTCGAAGTCGACGAGGCGGCGAACATGGTCGCCTGGCTGGTCTCGAAGGAGAACAGCTTCACCACCGCGTCGGTATTCGATCTCTCCGGCGGCCGCGCCACCTACTGATCCCAAACCACGAGAATTCGCGCGCGGCCCTTCGTTTCTCTAGCGCTTGATCTCATCAAGACGATCGACCGCCTTGACGTTCTCGGCTGAAGGCCCGGTGGGATCGAAGTCGGACGCCAGATACTTGTCGACAATCGCCTTCGCCAGCTCCGGGCCGATCACGCGCGCGCCCATCGTGATGATCTGAGCATTGTTGGACTTGGCGGCCCGTTCGGCCGAGTAGGTATCGTGGGTCAGTGCGGCGCGTATGCCCGGCACCTTGTTGGCGGAAATCGAAACACCGATGCCGGTTCCACAAAACAGCAAACCGCGGTCGAATTCACCTTCAACCACCTTTCGAGCAACCGTCTGCGCTATGTCGGCGTAAAAGCCCGGCTGACTGAAATCCGTTAGCGTCATGCCGGTCTTTCCGGCCAGATGCGCCGCAATCACATCCAGAAGCGGCTTTCCCGCACTGTCGGCGCCGATAGCGATCTTCATGGGCTCACTTCCTTTCAGATTCTGTGCCGCGGATGCGCCGTCTGGCGCCTGGGTCCTGGGCGTCAGCGGGTGCATTCCATCCGCGGCCAACGGTTGGCATTCATAGTTTCGCCCACAGCTTGACATTTGTCGAGTGCTAATCGACTATTGTAAAAATCGACATCTAGAACAGAGATCATTCGTGTCGATCAGCTCGCGCCAAGGAGGGGTGTCGAGCGCCCTTGGGAGGAGAGCCGACGTGGAATTTTTGCTGGAGGTGGAAGGGCTGAAGAAGTCCTTTGGTGGCGTCACTGCCTTGCGCGAGGGCCGCTTTCAACTTCGCGCCGGCACGGTTCACGCGCTCTGCGGCGGCAATGGCGCCGGCAAGTCGACCTTTCTCAAGATACTGATGGGTATCTTCAAGCGCGATGCCGGCTCAATCCGCCGCCGCGGCAAGGATGTGGAATTCGCAAGCCCGGCCGACGCATTGGCCTCGGGCATCGCCATTATCGAACAGGAACTCAGCCCCGTCCCTCACATGACGGTCGCGGAGAACATCTACCTCGGCCGCGAGCCTTCCGCGCGGTTCGGAGGCATCGATTTCCGCGCGATGAACCGGTCGGCGCAAAAGCTGCTGGACGATCTCGAGTTCGATATTCGAGCCACACAATACATGATGAACCTCTCCGTCGCGCAGATGCAGCTCGTCGAGATCGCCAAGGCGCTCAGCCACGACGCCGAGGTCATCTTCATGGATGAGCCGACATCGGCGATCGGCGAGCGGGAGGCGCAGCACCTCTTTGCCGCGATCCGCCGCCTGCAGGCCCAGGGCCGCGGTATCGTCTACGTTTCTCACCGGCTGTCGGAGATCTTCCAGATCGCCGATTCCTACACGGTCTTCCGTGACGGCGCCTATGTCGGCAGCGGGGCGCTTGCAGATATCGATCGGCACAACCTGATCCGCATGATTGTCGGCCGCGAACTGTCCGAGGAATACATCAAGACCAACACGCCCACCTTGGAAACCGTTCTCGAGGTTACCGCGCTCACCTGCCCGAACAAGATCGAGGATATCTCCTTCACCGCACGAAAGGGTGAGATTTTCGGCATTTACGGCCTGATGGGGGCCGGGCGGACGGAGATCTTCAACTGCCTCTTCGGGCTCGACAAGCCTTCGGCAGGAAGCATCAAGCTCGACGGTGCCAAGGTCACCATTTCCAAGTCGGCCGATGCCATGGCGCACGGGCTGGCGCTGGTCACCGAAGACCGCAAGCTGACCGGCCTCAATCTCTCCGATTCCGTGCGCGCCAACATCTGCATGGCGAGCCTGCCGGAAATGAGCCCCGCCTTCAGCATGGATCGGCCGCGGGAGGCGCAAGCAAGCCGCGACATGCGGGAAAAATTCCAGATCAAGGCGGCGCGCGACACGATGCCGGTTTCCGGCCTTTCAGGCGGCAACCAACAGAAGGTGGTGCTGGCAAAATGGTTCCTTCGCAACCCGAAGGTCCTGCTTTTGGACGAACCGACCCGCGGCGTCGATGTCGGGGCCAAGCGTGAAATCTATCGGATCATCAGTGACTTCGCCGCCGCCGGCGGCACGGTCGTGATGATCTCGTCGGAAATCGACGAAGTTCTCGGCATGTCGGACCGCATCATGGTGATGCGCGCCGGCAAGAGCGCCGGGATCTACAGCCGGGAGGAAACGGATGCCCAATCACTCGTCCACCTATCAACCTGAGCAGGGGCAGGGTGTTCGTCCGGCGGCAGAGGAGTCAATGATGTCGGTTGGAAACAACGAGAACGCAAAAAGCTGGCTCGGTTCGGAGCAGCGCCGGCTGCTCATTCAGGAATACGGTATCTTCTTTGCCTTCCTGATCCTGGTTGCGGTTCTGTCGGTCTCCAACGAGTTCTTCTTGACAGCTGGCAACATCTCGAACGTGCTGCTGCAGACGTCGATCAATGGTGTCCTCGCCATCGGCATGACCTTCGTCATCCTGACCCGCGGCATCGACCTCTCGGTCGGCTCCGTGGTCGCGCTTGCCGGTCTCATCAGCGCCAGTTTCGTGACCACGTCCGCGACCGCCGGGATTCCCGGTTCACCCTATCCAGTCGTCTTCGGCCTCGGCATCGGTCTTTTGGTCGGCGTTGCCTGCGGCGCCGTTTCGGGTGTCATCGTGTCGCGCTTTTCGGTGCCGGCCTTTGTGGCGACGCTGGGCATGCTGTCGGCCGCACGCGGGCTGACCCTCATCTATGGCGGAGGCCGGCCTGTTCCCGCGCTGACGCCGGCGTTTCGCTGGATCGGCACAGGCGACATCCTTGGCATCCCGGCCCCGGTCGTCATTCTGGCTGTCGTGTTTGCCGTCTCCTGGTGGATCCTCAACCGGACCCGCTTCGGCCGCTACATCTATGCCGTCGGCGGCAACCCCCACGCTGCCAGAACCTCGGGCATCAACATTACCCGCATACAGTTCGTCGTCTATGTCGTCTCCGGCGGTCTTGCCGGCCTCGCCGGAATGCTGCTCAGCGCCCGCACCGGCTCCGCACTGCCCCAGGCCGGTATTGCCTATGAGCTGGACGCGATCGCCGCGGTGGTGATCGGGGGAACCAGTCTTTCAGGAGGGGTGGGCCGGGTGACCGGCACGCTGATTGGCGCGCTGATCATCGGCGTCATGAACAACGGCCTCGATCTGATGGGTATCCAATCCTACTACCAGCAAGTTCTCAAGGGCGCCCTGATCGTTGGCGCCGTGATGCTTGATCAGAAGAGAAACTACGGGGCTTAGAGCATCGGACCCAAAGCCCCTCCGGGATCGGACCTGCACACCGCGTGTCCGTTGATAGGCGAACCATGTCGGTCGCTCACTTAAAGTGGAGGTACGAAATGAAAACATTGATGATAGCGCTCGCGTCCGCGACCGCGCTGCTGGCCTCGTCGGCCGTGGCGCAGGAGAAGATCAAGATCGGCGCAGCACCTTACGGGTTGAATGCGGAGTTCATGCAGATCTGGGCTGCAGCGCTTCAGGAGCACCCTGCCGTCAAGAGCGGTGAAGTCGAACTGACGGTTTTCGACGGCCGCTATGATGCCCTGGTCCAGCAGGACCAGTTCAAGACAATGGTCACGCAGAAGTACAATGCGATCATCTTCGCACCGATTGACGTCGATGCAGGCGCGGCCGCCGTGCAGTCGGCCGCCGATGCCGGCATCCCGGTTGTCGGCTCCAACACCCGCGTCAATTCCGATCTCCTGGCCTCCTATGTCGGGTCCGACGACACGATCTCGGGCTACATGGAAGCCAAGACCGTGCTCGACAAGATCGGCTGCAAGGGCAACGTCGTCATTCTCGAGGGGCCGGTCGGTCAGTCGGCGCAGATTTCTCGCCTCGAAGGCAACAAGAAGGCGCTTGCCGAGTGCCCGGATGTCAAGATCCTCGAAGATCAGACGGCGAACTGGTCGCGCGCTGAAGCCCAGACGCTGATGGAAAACTGGCTCACCGCCCACCCCAAGCAGATCAATGGCGTGATTGGCCAAAACGACGAAATGGCCCTCGGCGCCATCGAGGCGATCAAGGCCGCCGGCCTTGATACGAAGAGCTTTGCCATTGCCGGCATCGACGGCATCACCGACGCGCTCCACGCCGTCAAGAACGGCGAGATGACGTCGATCCTTCAGGACGCACGTGCCCAGGCACAAGGGGCGCTCGATCTCGCCATCTTCAATGCCAAGAAGGGTGACTACAAACCCCAGTCCGACATTTGGGCAACCTACAAGGACATGCCGTGGAAGGACGGCAAGGAGAAGATCTACAATGTGCCGTGGACGCCGGTGACGGCGGAAAACGTCGACAAGCTTCTTGCGACACGCAAGTAATTCAGCCGTGGGGTGTGCCGACTTGCACACCCCACTTTCCAACAGGCCGGGAAGAGAACCATGACTGATTCAATACAGGTCGATCTCAATTTTTCACTTGGCGGCAAAGTCGCCCTGATCACCGGCGGCGCCTCCGGCATCGGCAGTGCCATTGCATCGGCATTTGCCTTGAAAGGCGCTACCGTCGGAGTGATCGACATCAATGAATCGGTTGCGAGATCGAAGGCCGACGAACTCGGCAACGGTGCCAAGTTCTTCGTCTGCGATGTGTCCGATCCGAAATCCGTGGAGGCCGTGTTTGCCGCGGCGCAAGCGGCTTTCGGCCATATCGACATCGTCGTCAACAGCGCCGGCGTTGCCATCCTTGCTCCGGCCGAGGAGCTCAGCCTCGATGCCTGGGACAAGACCATCGCCATCAATCTCAAGGGAACTTTCCTCGTCTCCCAGGCCGCCGGGCGCGTCCTGATCAAAGCCGGCAGGGGCGGCAAGATCATCAACATGGCTTCGCAGGCCGGCACCGTCGCGATCGACCAGCACGTCGCCTACTGCGCCTCGAAATTCGGTGTCATCGGCCTGTCCAAGACGCTTGCCGCCGAATGGGGCAAGCATGGCATCACGGTCAATACGATTTCGCCGACAGTGGTGCTGACCGACCTTGGCCGAAAGGCATGGCACGGTCCGCGCGGCGAGGCGCTGAAGCAGCGCATCCCGACCGGCCGCTTTGCCTTTCCGGAGGAAATAGCCGCCGCAGCGGTGTTCCTGGCATCGAACGGCGCCGACATGATCAACGGGGCCGACCTTCTGGTCGACGGCGGCTACACCATAATCTGAGCGGCGCAGGATTGGAGCAACAATGCAGCGGTTTATCAACAATCCCGACGAGGTCGTCGAGGATACGGTCAAGGGCTTCGTCAAGGCGCATGCCGATATCGTCAGGCTTGGCAGCAATCCCCGTGTCATCGTCGCCCGTCATGCGCCGGTCAGCGGCAAGGTCGGCGTGATCACCGGGGGTGGCTCCGGCCACGAGCCTGCCTTCATCGGCTATACGGGACGCAATATGCTGGATGCGGTTGCGGTCGGCGAGCTGTTTTCGTCACCAACGGCAAAGAGCTTCCTCGACGCCGCGCGCGAGGCAGATGGCGGCAAGGGTGTCGTCTGCCTCTATGGCAACTACGCCGGCGACAACATGAATGTGAAGATGGCGATCAAACTCGCGGCCAAGGAAGGCATCGAGATCGCAACCGTCGTTGCCAACGACGATGTGTGCTCGGCAGGGCCGGATGAACGCGACAAGCGCCGAGGCGTTGCCGGCGAGATCTTCATGTGGAAATGCGCGGGCGCCAAGGCCGCGGAAGGTGCCGGTCTCGCGGAGGTGCGGGCGACAGCGCAAACGGCGATCGACAACTGCCGCTCGATTGGCGTTGGCCTTGGCCCGTGTACGCTGCCCGCCGTGGGACATCCCAACTTCTCGATCGAGCCGGGCACGATGGAAGTCGGCATCGGTCATCACGGTGAACCGGGTGTCCGGGTCGAACCGCTGAAGCCCGCTGCCGAGATAGCACGGGAGATGGTCAAGATCGTCCTCGATGACCATGACCTTGCAGCCGGAACGGAAGTTGCGGTCCTTGTCTCCGGCCTCGGCGCAACCCCGGTCAACGAACTCTACATCCTCAACGATACGATCGAACAGGAGATCACCGCGCGAGGGCTGAGCATCCACCAGACCTATATCGGCAACTATTTCACCTCGTTGGAAATGGTCGGCGCCACACTCACGGTCATGGCGCTCGACGCCGAACTGAAAAGGCTGCTGGATGTCGATGTCGATTGTCCCGCAAGTTTCTAGGAGACAGGCGAATGCAGCACTTTGACAACGCTTCCGCTGGCGACATCGTTCTTTCGGTGGCGGACCGGATCATCGAAAACCGGGCCTATCTGAGCGAGATCGACGGCAAGATCGGTGACGGCGACCACGGCGTCAACATGGCCAAGGGCTTCGGCATGGCCGCGGAGAGGATCAGGGGCAACGACATGTCGCTGGCCACCGCCTTCGATACGCTGGGCACCGTGCTGATGACCGAGATCGGTGGCTCCATGGGTCCGCTCTATGGCGTCATGTTCACGCAATTCGCCGAGACGATCGAACACTCATCGTCAATCGATGCGAAGACTTTTAGCACCATGCTCACCAACGGTCTCGACGGCATCCAGGCCATCGGGTCGGCCAAGGTTGGCGACAAGACGCTTCTCGACACGCTCGTCCCGGCCATCGACGCCTTCGACGCCTCCAACGCCGACGGGAAGCCATTTCCGGACGCGCTGGATGCCCTGGTTGCCGCGGCCGAAAAGGGCCGCGACGGCACCAAGGACCTTGTGGCCAAGATCGGCCGCGCCAGCCGCCTGGGTGAACGATCGCTCGGCGTCCTCGACGCCGGCGCCACATCCTGCGCGCTGATCCTGAAAGCCCTGGCGCTCGGCGCCAAGCAGAAACTGCAGCAGTCCGCGACCGCGGTGCGTTGAATTTTGAAGAATGCTCCTCCCGAGCAATGGCTCCCGGCTGATCTTCCAGCCGGGAGCGGAGCAAGATTGAGAGTTCGCCCGTTTGCGCTCATCTTGGCGAGCGATTTTGGATTCGGGGAAACCAGGTAGCATGACCGTCAAGGCATCATCGGCGCGGAAGAACGGCGAGGCCGGCACCGAACCCATCCCGCTGCGCTACGGTGACGACCCCTATGTCTGGGCCTGCTGGCTCTATTACGAAGATCGCATGACGCAAGGCGACATCGCCGACATCATGGGCATTTCGCGGGCGACGGTAAACAGCTATCTGGCCGATGCCCGCGCCCGCGGGATCGTCAACATTTCGCTCGAGCCGTCACGGCTGAGTTCGCTCTCCGTCGCGCAGGAGCTCAAGCGTCACTTCGGGTTGCATGACTGCCTGGTCGTGCCAAGCGACGACAATGCGCGCCCGCTGATCGATCGTCTTGGCGGGGCTGCGGCGCAGGCGCTTGCCAAGCTTTTGAAATCCGGCGACACGCTTGCCGTTGCCTGGGGACGAACTGTGTTGGCGATCGGGGAGCAGGCCTCCGTGCCCGGCCTCCAGGACGTCACCGTCGTTCAGGCGACCGGAGGCACTCGTGCGAGTTTTGCCTATACGCCGGAACTGTGCGCGGCCGCCATTGCCGGCGCCGTGGATGGGAAGCTGATCAACATCACCGCGCCAGCGGTCGTTTCGACGGCCGAGGTTCGCGACATGCTGTTGCGCGAGACGCTGATCGAAAGCCAGTTCGAGGCGCTTGCCAAAGCCAACAAGGCGCTTTTCGGCATCTCTTCCCTGCGCCCGAACTCAACGATCCACACCAGCGGCTTCTTCGAATCGGTCTCCCTTCAACAGTACCTCGCCAAGGATGCCGTGGGTGTCGTCGCCGGCCGCTTCATCGACGGACAGGGCAATCCGGTGGCCGGCCCGCTCGACGACCGTACGATCGGGATATCGCTCGACAGGCTGAAGGCGATCGGCCTGCGCATTGCGGTCGCCGGCGGTTTCGACAAGGTGCCGGCAATCCTTGCCGCGCTGCGCGGCGGCTACGTCAACGTGCTCATCACCGACGCCGCCACCGGCCGCGGCATCCTCAATGCCGACGGGGTGACGGAGCTCGACCAGAAGCTCTCGCAACGCCCAAGGCTCGACAACGCCGTGGCTTTGCCCAGCAACTTCCGCACCCATATCAAGAAGTTCCTCAACGACCCCGACGATGTCGTGGAGGAGATGCTTGACGGCGTGGTGAGGGCCCACGCCGCCTATATCGAGCCGATCAAGGGTTCGCATCGTGCTCTCGTTGCCCGCACGGGGCCGAGGCCCGGGAAAGTCGGGCTGGTGATCGGCGGCGGCACGGGGCACGAGCCCTGCTTTCTCGGCTATGTCGGCAAGGGGCTCGCCGATGCCGTGGCCGTCGGCAACATCTTTTCGTCACCGCCTCCCGGCACGATCTTCCAGTGCGCCAATGCCGCGTCGGGTGGGCAAGGCGTGCTGTTCGTCTACGGCAACTATGCCGGCGACGTGATGAACTTCGAAATGGCGGCCGAGATCGCGGCGGAAAACAACATCGAGGTCCGCACGGTGGTGACGACCGACGACATCGCCTCGTCGCCGATCGAGGACAGGGAGGGCCGCCGCGGCGTTGCTGGCAACTTCTTCATGTTCAAGATCGCCGGCGCAGCCTGTGACCGCGGCTTGTCGCTCGACGCCTGCGAGGCCGTGACGCGCAAGGCCAACGCACGGACTTTCACCATGGGCGTTGCGCTGGAGCCTTGCTCCATGCCGCAGACCCGTCGCCACAATTTCGAGATCGGCCCCGACGACATCGAGATCGGCATGGGTATCCATGGCGAGCCCGGCGTCATCCGCGAAAGGATGATGAGCGCCGACGCGATCACGGACCGGATCATGGACCGCATCTTTTCGGAAATGAAGCCGGCAACGGGCGACCGTGTCGCGGTGCTGATCAATTCATTCGGCGCCACGCCGCTGATGGAGCTCTACATCCTGTTCAGGCGCGTCGCACAGCGATTGAGCGCCAAGGACATCACCATAGAGGCGAACTGGGTGGGGCATTATTGCACATCGCTCGACATGGTCGGTGCGTCGGTAACGGTCTTGCACCTCGACAACGAGTTGACGGAACTGTTGCATCATCCTTGCGACACGGCTGTCCTGCGGGTCGGCTGAGATACGAATATGCGCCGATCGACGATGGGTCGCATCCTGCTTGAACTGGGAGGAACACGATGTCGGACAATGCGGCGCGACGCCTGAGCAGGATGTTTTATCGCATCTCCATTGCGATCGAGGCGGGAAAGGATCACCTCTCGGATCTGGATGGCGCCATCGGCGATGCCGACCATGGCATCACCATGTCGCTCGGCTTCATGGCGGTGAACGCCGAGCTGGCCAAGCTCGACCTCGACCACATGCTTGCGTCGGACGTTTTCACCGCTGCCGCGTCGGCCTTTCTCGATGCCGTCGGCGCCTCGACGGGGCCGCTTTATGCGGCAGCGTTCCGAAGAGCAGCACAAGCCCTCAAACAAGATGAACGGCTCTCGGCTGCCGACCAGGCGGCGATCGTCGAGGCCATGACGACCGGCATCAAGGAGCGCGGCAAAGGCCAGCGCGGCGACAAGACGATGCTGGATGCCTGGATCCCAGCAACGGAAGCTGCCGTCGGCGCACGTGCCCGCGCAGTCGGTAGCCGGGAAATGTGGGCCAGCATCCTGGAGGCCGCGGAAGCCGGCGCAAATTCGACACGATCCATGGTCGCAGCCCGCGGAAGGGCGGCACGGCTGGGAGAGCGATCCCTGGGGCACATGGACCCGGGAGCGGCCTCGGCCGTCATCATCCTGCGCGCGATGAAAGACAGCTTCGGTGAAGACATCGCGAAGTAATCCGCGATTGTGCCGCCCGGCTTTGCCACGACAGACCATGACTGGGTTGGAGCTATTCCAGGAAGGTGTGAAACGGTTTTCCGTCCGGGATTGCCTTAGAAGGAGATACCGTCGCGTTTGGCGGGAAACGCTCCATCTGACTTCTTCTGAACCGCTCGATCGGCATCGGTTGTTTCATCGACGCGGCGGAAAATCATGACGAGCAGGCAGGCGAAATACCCCACCTGCAGCACGACGGCGCTGATGACTGTCCACGCGAACGAGACCCAAAACGAGCCCGTGACGCTGTAGATCCAGCCAAAGATGACGGCCAAAGCCGCCGTTGCTCCCACCAGAAACTGTGGAAAATACATTCGCCCTCGAAAGATTCCGGGAAGCATCGACCCGGTTGTCTTTCGCCCTATCGCATGATTTCTACCCCGCACGAACAGTTCCAGTTTTTGGACATCAATGCAAGCATGAACTAATATGCCTTGACGGCGCGCTATGACGGATCTTTGTCTGTCAAAATTGCAAAACGAGACCCGCGCGGCGGAAAGCGTTGCTGCACGCCCGCGTCGTCACCCGAGGAGACCGAGCGCCGGCAACTGGAGAGTCTCGTGAGCGCATGTTTGCCGGCGCTCGGTAATCGCAGCACCGGGGGGTCACTGGGGTGTGTTGGGGCTGCGACCTCTATACGTTAGCACAAGCTAATATAGAGGTATACGGCCATTTTGCTGGCTATCATCTCCAAGCCCTGCATTCGCACATGGAATGCCGCCGGCCCATCAGGCAAAGATGGCACGTTTCCGACGGCGGAACGGACTGTCGAGGTTCAATTAAGCTGATCGAGGATTCCAGAGTTGGTCGTCATCACCAAACTTTTGTAGATCAGGAACGCTATCGTACAGATCGCGGCCATCGAGATCGGCACTCCGAATGGCACCACGCCCTTGCGGTCCAAATGCTGGATAATGAGCCGAAAAGCGCCCGCAGGCAGCATGAAGGGTCTTTTCACAATCGCCGCGGTGGTGAGGGCGAAAACCAGGAGCAGCACTGAAAACACAATGAAATCGCGGCCGCCGATCAGGAAGGGCACGACAGCCATTAATTTGACATCGCCGGCGCCGATCTTGCGCAGCGCCCAGAACGGGAGCAGCGCAGCGAACAAAACAAGTCCGGCCATGGCGCTCAGCCCCATGTCGAACCACGATCCGGATTGGAGCGACAGCAGCAGCATGCTCCCCGCCCCCAGGCAGAGCAGCAGCAGCACGTCGCGATTGGCGATCTTCTGGGTGGTGAAGTCGATCCAGGCAATCCTTGCCAGCAGAGGGATGGCGAGCGCTTTCAGCAGAAGCGATTCGACCAGCAGCATGCTAGCGCTCGATATTCTGCACGCTGGATGACAGCAGCTTCAGATTGTTGGCGACAGTCGGATCTTTGGGCGCCAGTTCGTAAGCCTTGAGGAAATTGCTGCGTGCGTCCTGCAGCTTGCCGCGCAGCAGGTAGGAATAGCCGACATTGTTGTAATATTCCGCCGTAGGGCCAACCAACTTGAGGGCTCGGGCATAGGCCCGGTCGGCGAGATCGAAGCGGTGGATCCGGTCGCTGCAGGCAGCCAACCCCATCCACGCGTTGCCGTCATTGGGCGACAGTTGCGTCGCCTTGAAAAACAAGGCGCCGGCATTGCCGTAGTTTTCCGCGCGGAACTGGTTCTTGGCTTCGGCCACGGCCTGGTCCGAGGCGTGATATTCGACATCGCTGACCGTCTTCAGCCCGTCGAAAGCATCGCCGAAGGACGTCACATCACCCTTCGACGGCTCGTTCGTGCGGACGACACCGTCGGTGGCGTCCGTCTGACAGCCGGCAAGTACTACCGTCAACAGGCAGGCTGCGACAGCGATAAGCCTCTTCATATAGTTAGTTCCCCTCGAGGGTCCCCCGACTCACATTAGGACCAAAGCATAGACGCAACTAGAAGAAAATCCCCTTCATCCGGATGATGACCGGCAACATGATAACCATCAGCACGACCGGAAAGATACACAGCCCCAATGGAATCATCATTTTCACGGGCAGTGCGTTGGCTTTCTCCTCCGCGCTCAGAATTCTCTGCCCTCGCATCTCATCGCTGTAGACGCGCAGTGCATCCGTGAGGCTGGTGCCCAGCTCTTCCGATTGCCGGAACAATACGGCCAGCGCCCTTGCTTCTTCAAGCCCAATGCGGTCCGCGAGCTCGCGCAGCGCCTCGCGCAAGGGCTTTCCCGCGCGCAATTGCAGGTTCATGATCGCAAGCTGGATGCCCAACCATTTATGGGTGCCGGCCAACTCCGAGCCAACTCGCTCGACCGCTGCCTCCAGGCTCATGCCGGCGTCGGCGCAGGTGATCATCATATCCATGAAATCCGGGAACCCACGACGGTAGGTTTCCTTCTGCGCCTTCTCAAAGCGATCGAGCAGAATGCTCGGAATCACCAAGCACGCCAATCCCAGCAGGGCTGAGCCGGCAAGGCCGACGAACCCGGGCAGATGCGGTGGCAACACGCGCGGCAGAAGTGCGTAGGCAGCCAAAAATCCGATACATACCACGCCGAGTCGCGACAGCGTATAGATCAATGGAGCGCTCGCTTGATAGAAGCCGGCGCGGAACAGCTTTGCTTCAAGCGCACTCGGCTCCTGGCGCTCCTTCTCCATCGTTCGAAAGTAGGCGTCGACCGGCCGTTGCGCTGCGATCTTGACCAACTGTTCTTGACCCGCGAGCGATCGATGGTTGACCGCACCTTCGGCCATGAGGCTTCGCGCGACGAGCTTTCGCGTCTGCAGAGCCGGCAAGAAGACAAGCGCGCCAAACAGGAAAAGGGCCACCGCAGCTACGAAAACAGCGACGGAGACCAGAAAGCTCAGGTCGTTGGTGTTGGAAAGCAGGTTGATCGCACGCTCCTCAGAAGTCGAAGTTGACCATTCGATACATGATGTAGTCCCCCAATAGAGCCCATGTGCCAAAGCCCAAAAACACGGGCATAATCAGCGGGTTGTGCCATACCTTGCCATAATATGACGGGGCAATGAGCTGAAGGACCAAGAACATCACTATTGGAAACAGCGAGATGATCCAGGCTGAGACCCGCCCCTCGGACGAAAGCGCTCTGATCTTCATTCGCAACTTCTGCCGCTCACGCAGAACCGAGGAAAGATTAGCCAGAATTTCGGTAAGATTGCCACCGGTCTTGGACTGAATGGAGAGCGCTATGGAAAGCAGGTGAAGACCCTCGAATCCGACGCGCTGAGACAGCTTTCGCACTGCCTGTTCAATGCTTAGACCAAAGGTGATCTCGTCGGAGACGATGCCGAACTCCGTGCCCAGGGGATCAGGCATCTCGCGCGCCACAAGGCCAATGGCCACTGAGGCCGGATGTCCGGCACGCAGCGAGCGCACGATCATGTCGAGAGCATTCGGGAGTTGCGTCGCGAACTTCAGGATTCGCTTTCTGCGCGCGCGGCGAAGCATGAATAGGGGCAACGCAAACCCGACAATCATGAATACAACGAGTGCCAGTATTGCCGACAAATGGAAGAGGAACGACAGCAGCAGCGCCAATGCCAACCCGGCACAGATAAATATTCCAGCGAATGTCAGCGGGTTTCCGGTGATGCCGGATTGGGTATAGAGCCTGTTCAGTGCGACCAGCCCAAAAAGAAAGTCTCCCGATTCCGTCAGCCCGCGCTCGCGCAGCAGGTTTTGCAAAGTCCGTTCCGCCGGAACTTCATCAGACAATCGCCTCAACCGACGATTGATGGCGCCGACCGCGGCACGGCGACCGGAATAGGAAAGATACAGGGCCTCACCGGCGAGGATGACCGACGCCGCCGCCAGGACGTAGATAAAATAGAGCAATGTCTGGCCGGACGGCATCAGAGCGCAACCTGCGGATTGAAGGCGTCCTTGCTGAAATGGTGCCCTAGCGTTGCCGCTTCCGCCGCGAATCGGGGCCTGACACCGGTGGCACGAAATTCGCCGATGATCGTACCGTCGGCGGCGACATCGCGCCGCACGAAATGATAGATTTCCTGCAATTGCACGACATTGCCCTCCATTCCGGTGATTTCCGAAATCGATGTCACGCGCCTGCCGCCGTCCGATAGTCTTTGCGTCTGCACGATGATGTCGATGGCGGAAGCAATTTGCGCCCGAATGGACTCGTGCGTCATCGGCATGCCGGCCATGCCGACCATCTGCTCCAGCCGCGAGATCCCATCGCGCGGGGTGTTGGCGTGGATGGTGGTCATCGAACCTTCGTGGCCGGTGTTCATCGCCTGCAGCATGTCGAAGGCTTCCTCGCCGCGCACCTCGCCGACGATGATGCGATCGGGGCGCATGCGCAGAGCGTTCTTGACCAGCTCGCGCTGGCGAACCTCGCCTTTCCCCTCAACACTGGGCGGGCGTGTCTCCAGCCGGCCGACATGCGGCTGCTGCAGTTGCAGTTCCGCAGCATCCTCGATGGTGATCAGGCGCTCCCTGGACGGGATGTAGCTCGACAGCGCATTCAGCAAGGTCGTCTTGCCGCTGCCGGTGCCGCCTGACACCAGGATCGATTTGCGCGCCTGCACGGCGATCCGCAACAGGTCGATCATCGGCTGCTTGATCGAGTTGAGCGCCATCAGGCGTTCAAGCGAATAAGGATTCTTCGAGAATTTGCGGATTGACACCAATGGGCCGTCAACCGAGATAGGCCGCACGGCGATGTTGACGCGCGAGCCATCCTCCAGCCGCGCATCGACCATCGGCGACGATTCATCGACGCGGCGGCCGATGGCGGAGACGATCTTGTTGATGACGCGCAGCAGATGCGCCTCATCACGAAACCGGATTGCCGTCTCTTCAACCAAGCCACGCCGCTCTATGAAGACGCGCTTGTGGGTGTTGATCAGGATATCGGTGATGGAATCGTCCTTGAGCAGCGGCTCGATCGGCCCGAGCCCCAGCATCTCGTCGGCCGTGTCGCTGGTCAGCTGATCGAGTTCGCGGGCATTCAGCGGCACGTTTCGAAGGCGTACGAACTCGCGAACGATCGGCCGGATCTCATTCAGGATCTCATCCTTGGACGCACTTTCAAGAGCGGTCAGATTGAAGCGATCGATCAGGTGGCGATGAAGCTCGACCTTGAGCGTTAGGAAGGCGTCCGCGCCCTCGGCGACCACCGTCGCTGGAGACGGAACGCTGGGCATCACCGCTACGGGCGCCGGCTCCTGCAGCGCCCGCGTCTCACTCGGTCCCTTGATGAAACGACCTAGCATCTTCTAAGTCCCCAATGCCGCTGAACGGATACTAACGGATACTACTGACTGGCCACAAGGAGTTCGTGAGACGGCTCATTCCATAGTTAAGTAAGGTCATGATCAGGCCTGCCGCTCCGATGATTGCGCATCTTCGTAACCAGTTTGTTGCCGAGTCTCGAGTTTGGCAATCAAACGGACCGCTTGAATCGAGACGGCGGCGACCGCGAATCCCGCAAGAATATCGACAAGGTAGTGACCGCCTTCTGGCAGCGCGGCGAGTATCAGCATGGCGTTCAACAGATAGACGGGGAACGCCACGTAACGAATGCCTCGCACGGAATAGACAAATATCGCAGCCAGTGCAGAGTGGAACGATGGGAAGGTCACAAGACCCTCCGGATTCTGGATCAGGAACGGCTTCAACATTCGAAGTGCGTGGAGTTGTTCAAGGTGCCGCGCCGAGGCACCGGGACCAAAAGAACTCAAAAGATCCGGCGAAGGATGGTAGAAATCGAAAGTTCCCGCCGCCGGCACCACCATCATGATCAGGCAGGTCAAACAACCGGCCAGCCCAAAATGCGCGGCGAATTCCTTTAGCCGGCCCGAGCGGGCGGTCAAGGCAAGGATGGCTGGCAACAGAAGAAACTGAACCTTCAGGCTGAAATAGGCGGACGAAAGTACCGACACGATCCAAGGATGTTCATTCAGCCGCCCGACATATGCCACCCAATCGAAGCCCAGGGCAGCGTCGCCCGCGGCCAGATATACGTCCATCAAAGGACGGCTGGTTGCGGTTGCCAAATAGGACAACAACAAAATTTCGATCGAGAAGAGAGTGATTACGCTCAATGTCACGATCAGATTCTGGAGCCTGCTTGCGACATCGCTCAACATGTCGCGATAGCGAAAGGGAGTTTTGCGAAGTTGGTAACGCATCGCGCCAAGCGCAACCCACATCAGGACCATGGGCAATGCTGCGATGGCAGTGCGAGGCCAAAGAACCGGCTCTACGCTTACGGTCGAAAACGGGTACCAGATCAAGACTGCAGCCGCGAGCCCTGCGAGCAAGGCCAAAACAAACGCAGTGAGCTGACGGCCCCGAAAAATTGCCGCACTGCCTTGAGCCGATTTATACTCTGAACATCCCGTGGGTCTGGCGTGAGGCAAATCAGCAGTCACATCGCATCCAAGATGCGACACCTGCATAACCACCTGCTCCCCGCCCATTGCCAACCGGCCCACCACGATGCCTTAGCCCCCGCTAAATTTGCGACACGGAAACTAACTGTTAACCACGCGTGGCACAAGCGCCGAGCGAGGTCGCGACCAGCCAATACTTACGGCATAGTTAACAAGAAGCGCAAAAAAAACGTTTTTATTTGGCAACGCGTCGAGACCCGGCAATCGGCCCGCCCCCTCACGGAACATGAACGATCGTAATGAGCCACGTCGGGTCGATACCCTTCCGTAAGCCCTTATATATAAAGGATTATGCATATTGACTAATTTAGCGATACCGAATTCGGATGTATGGCCAAATTGTGAACGAATGGTTAAGGAGCTTGAAAAATTAATCGAATCAAGCTGTTGTAAAACTCAACTCGGCCTCGGGTCAGGTATTGGAAGGTTAAGGAACTGTTAATCCGTTTGACTCTGCTTTTTTGCGGGACCTAGGATTGAGATGACGGGGGATGCTTGGGTATGGATTTCATCCTTGGCTCTGTCTCGTCGGGTTCAAACCTCCAAAGGGAGAAATTATCATGAAGAAGCTCATGACGATGACCCGGCAGTTCCGCGACGACGAAAACGGCGCTGCCATGGTCGAATATTCCATCCTCGTCGGTATCATCGCCGCCGTTTCGCTGCTCGCAATCCTTGCTATCGGCGGTTGGGTTGGTGATCAGTTCACCGGTCTCTGCCACAACCTCAACACCAAGGGTGTTACGGCCGGTGGCGGCGCCGGCGGCGATTGCACACCGTAACCATAAACTCCTGGGTCGGGATCGCTCGGTCCCGACTCGGGGCATTCTGCATCACGAAAAAACTAGCATCGCCCTTGGGGGGCGATTTGGGGTGGGAAGATGCGCGCCAATACACTAATCATGATTGTTCTCGCCGGCGTGTTCGGCGTGCTGGCTGTTGTGCTTGCCAACATCTGGCTGGCCAATCAACGCAGTGCGATGGCACAGTCGAATGGCAACCAGGGCGACGACACGGTCGTGGTGGCGGCAATGCCGCTGAAATTCGGCGACACACTTAGCGCGGACAAGCTGCGCGAAATTCCGTGGCCGGCCGGCGCAATACCGGCAGGCGCGTTCAAAACGACCAAGGATGCCCTGGCCGGAGAAGGCACAAGGCAGGCGCTGCAAGCGATCAGCGCAAACGAACCCGTCCTTGCCAGCAAAATCACCGGCCCCGGCCAGCGTGCCACGCTTTCGGCGGTGCTCGGCGAAGGGATGAAAGCCGTATCCATTCGCGTCAACGACGTGCTTGGCGTCGCCGGCTTCGTCTTCCCGGGTGACCGGGTCGATGTATTGCTGACGCAGACCACGCGCGGAGACGATGGCGCGGACAAGAGTTTTGTCGACGTGCTACTGCAGAGCATGAAGGTGCTCGCCGTCGACCAGGTGGCCGATGTGAGCAAGGACAATCCGACGGTGGTGAAGTCGGTGACGCTCGAGGCCAGCACCAAGGATGCGCAGAAACTGACTCTCGCGGCAGGGGCGGGCCAATTGTCGCTGGCGCTTCGCCAGGCAGCAGCCAGCCAGGGCGAGACGACCCAACGCGTAACGCTTTCCGACCTGACCGGCGAAACGGCGGCCGACGTCGCCAGAAGGCAGGCCGAACTCGACAAGAAGGCAGCGGAGCAAGCCGCGGCCGCGGAGGAGCGCAAACGCGCCGACGACAAGATAGCCGGCTTGACCCAGGCCGTGGAACGGGTGGGAAGCCGTCTCGACGATTTGAGCAAGGTGAAGCCGGCTCCGGCGGTGGTGTCGGCACCCGAAGCGCGTGAAGTTGTTAAGGAAGTAGTCAAATATGTCACACCCGAACCGCCGGCGCGTGCTACTGTGGGCGTTTTTCGGGGCGTGAAACTCGAGACATATGACGTGCCGCGACAACCATAACCAGCCGTAACGATGATGCGGCGAATGAAATGAGGCTGCTGCCGGCAGCGACTGGGGAGACGGGGATGCAGTGGTCTTGGTTGAGGATGGCGGCCGCGTTGTCGTGTCTAGCGGCGCTGTTGCTGTCGAGCCTGGCGGCTGAGGCAGCCGACCGTTTCATCGACGTGTCGAACCCCAGCATGCATAAAATCTTCCTGCCGATGTCGCAATCGGTAACGATCCAGGTGAATGCCAATCTGGGCGACATCGTCGTCGGCGACGAGAAGATCGCCGATGCCCAGCCGATGACCGACCGCACGCTCTATGTCATCGGCAAGGGCGCCGGCACCACCACGGTCAATCTCTTCTCCACGGACAAGCGTTCGCTCGGCGTCATCCAGATCGAGGTCGGCGTCGACGTCAGCGACATGGCGCAGGCGATCCGCCAGGTGGCGCCAAAGTCGCGCATCGAAGTCGGTTCGGTCAACGGCAGGGTCAGGCTTGCCGGCCATGTCAAGGACGGCGCCACGCTGGCGGCGATCATGGAGGTAGCACAGCAATATGGCCCCGATGCCATCATCAACTCCGTCATCGTCGACGACAGCCAGCAGGTCAATTTGGAAGTGCGCGTGCTGGAAGCCAAGCGCAACGCCGGCCGCGATCTCGGCGTGTCGATCAGAACCACCAACAGCAGAGGCACGACTCAATCCGGAACTGGAATTGCTGCCGTCGACAAAGACGGTACGGTGCTTGGCTCGGGCGGTTTGCTCAGTGGCCTCCTGTCCAACTCCAGTCCCTTCGGAGCCCTCCTCACGCGCGTCATCGACAACAACATCAAAGTCGACCTGTACATCGAGGCGCTGGAGGCCAAGGGGGTGGTGCGCACGCTCGCTAACCCCAACCTCACCACGCTTTCCGGCGAGCCGGCCAGCTTCAACGCCGGCGGCGAGGTCCCAATCCGCAGCATTGGCACGGATGGCCTGGTCCAGATCGATTTCAAGCAATTCGGCGTCAACCTTACGTTCACGCCGATCGTGCTCGACGACGGCAAGATCCATATGAAGCTGGCGCCGGAGGTCAGCGACCTGACCGGCTTCACCACCGCCGGCGACCCGATCTTCACCAACCGCAAGCTGGCGACAGTGGTCGAGTTGCGCGACGGCCAGAGCTTCGCAGTGGGCGGACTTCTGTCGAGCAAAACCACCAAGCTTCAGAACCAGGTGCCGTGGCTCGGCCAGGTGCCGGTTATCGGGACGCTGTTCCGCAATTCGAGCAACCAGCAGGAAGAAACCGAACTGGTGGTCATCGTCACGCCGCATGTCGTGCGGCCGGTTAAGCCCGGCGAGCAGCTGGCGACACCGTTCGACAAGACGCGGCCCGCCAACGACCCGGAATTCTTCGTGCTGGGCCAGCTCGAGGTGAACAAGGACATGATCCGCAAATATGAAACAGGCGACGGCGTCACCGGCCCCTATGGCCACATGCTGGACTTCAAATCGAAGGACAAGATGCTCTATGTCAAGAAATAGCGCCCTGATCCTCATCCTGTGCGCCGCTGCGCTGTCGGGCTGCGCCGCGGACTATCTGAACAACTACGATTCGGTGACCTTGGCCGCCGGCGACACGCAGAAGTTCAATTCGCTGCTGCAGACGGTCGACACGCTCAACCCGGCTTCAAAGAACACCAGGATCGAAGGTGACGGCACGCGTGCCGCCAATGTTGGCGAGAACTACAAACATCCACCACCGCCGCCGGCGGCGCCACCCATCACGGTCAATGTCGGCAACTCGGGTGTAACATCGCAGTGAACTGAACGGAAGGATGCGGAGGGCGCCGGGCGTGCGAGGGGCCCTGGCGCAAAGTGAGAGAGAGTAAGGTCATGTTGGGGGCCATTCGTGCGTTCTGGAACGATCAGCGCGGTATCGCGATGATCTTCGTGGCGATAATGTTTCCGGTTCTGATCGGTTTTTCCGTGCTGGCGATCGATATGGCCCGGCTCAACGGCCTTCACAACGACCTGCAAAAGGGTATCGATGCGCTTGCGCTTGCGACAGCTTCAGAGCTTGATGGCAGGGCGGATTCGATTGACCGAGCCAACCGGGCGGCGACTACTCTCCTCAGCAACACAACCAAATTTTCAACGGCTGACAATCACACACTGGCTCTTGCCGATGTCACGATAAAATACCTGACCGGGATACCCGCCAGCGATGACACCACTTTGACTGCTGATGGCGTCGACTCCACTGGCCATGATTGGTCAAGCACCGACCCGAAAGCGGTGCAGTTCTCCTTAGTGACGGTGAACGCGTCTGGTTTGGCGGATGGTGCCGGCGCATTTGCGACGATCTTTCCGGCAAGCATGATTGGCAGCGCCAACACCATGGACATCCAGCCACAGGCCGTGGCCGGGTTCGTTCAGTCGATCTGCGAAACCGTGCCGATCTTCATGTGCAACCCATTCGAGACGACCGATCCGTTGACCAGCAAAACGATCCAGCAGGCGTTTGCGTCGGGCGCTACCTACAGTCGGGAATTCCGCATTCTGAAAGTGGACTCGAACCCTGGACCCGGCAACTTCGGGTTGATCGACAACAATCTGAGTTCACTGCGAGATGCCATAGCGATGGGCACCTCAGGCACCTGCTACAACCGCGATGCGCTCACCACGAAAACCGGCGTCACCTTGGGACAGGTCAATACTGGACTGAATACCCGGTTCGATCTCTACAGCGGCTCACTGAACAAGCAGAACAAGAACTGGGCCTATCGCCCGGCGAGCAATGTTCGCAAGGGCCAGAAGACCGGTTGCAGCAAATACGACCCCGTTACGGATGGAACGGCGCTGCCTCTCCCGCCAGGAAGCAACTACGTCGACTCAAAAGGAATGTCCGATCAGATTGCGACGCAAGGTTTTTGGTCCAGTTATTGGTCGATCAATCACGGCACGACATACCCCAACGTCCCTGCCGCCACCAACCCCACTGGCACCACCACTGTCCCGGCTTCCAGATATGACGTCTATAAATACGAGATTGCGCACGGGCTCGTCGGGGACAAGTCCCTGGCGCCGACAAAAGAAACCGGGACGCCCTCTTGCTACAAGGGGGACAACCCAACGCCGGATCCTGACCGCCGTCTGCTGAACATGGCGATTGTCGACTGCATCGCCAACCAGGCCAAGATCAATGGTCACGTCCAGATCAAACCAGACGGCTATGCGAGCGTGTTCGTCAACACTCCGGTTCAAAAGCAGGACAACACCAAAGACCCCGAAGATCCTTCGGCCGGCGAGAAGCCTATCAGTCTGGAGATCGTCGACGTCGATGGAGGGTTTGCTGACAACACCCTTGTAGACAAAGCATTCCGCAACGAAGCCCAGCTGTATCGGTAGGGCGACATGACCAGGTTCGGCAAAATCATCCGGCGGTTCCAAGGCGACGAAAGTGGCGCCGCCTTGGTGGAAGTCGCGATCACCGTACCACTCGTATTGCTGTTATCAGCCGGTGTGTTCGAGTTCTCCAATGTGCTGAATACGCGCCTGCTCCTTGAAGCGGGGGTCGAAGACGCAGCCCGCTATATGGCGCGTTGCAGCAGCGATTGGGATACTTGCAAGGGCCTGGCAACAAACCTTGCGGTGAATGGTGCCACTACAAGCGGCAGCGCAAGGGTTCCGGGATGGACCACGGGTCAAGTCTCGATCACCAAGGCTCTTTCCACCGATGCGGTCGATGGCAGTGGCACCGAACTCTACCTGAGTAGCACCGGCACCGTTGTTGTCGTGCAGGTCAGCACCGAGTTGCCATACAACGGCATCGTGTTCTGGGATTATCTGGGCCTTGGAACCCTGAACATCAACGTATCGCATCAGGAGCGCGTCTTCGGATGGTGATGGAAAGCCGAAGGTTCCGCGCCGAGCAGTCAGGCGCCACGATGGTCGAAATGGCCATCGCTCTGCCATTGCTGCTGACGCTCCTGCTTGGTTTTGTCGACTTCGGATACGCCTTTTTCCAGTGGAACGCTGGGAACAAAGCCGTGCAAGCCGGCGCAAGACTGGCAGAGATCTCTGCACCTGTCGCCAGCGGGCTTTTGCTTGAGACGTTGACGCAGAGCGATGTCACTAAAGTCGGTACCGCAGTGCCCGCAAACACCTACAACTATATCTGCACGGCCAACGCCGCTGGAACCGTCTCTTGCACTTGTGGCGCAGGCGCCACGTGCCAGAACCTGAATGTGAGCCAGGCCTCATTTGATTTCATTTTCAGCGGCAACGGCAACCGAGCCGGAATGCAGAGGTTCCTGCCGACCCTGTTGAAGTCCGAGGTGCGGATACAATATCAGGCGTCAGGCCTCGGCTACTGGACGCGCCCTGGCGGGCCGGTGCCGACCATTACGGTCAGCATCACCGACCATCCCTTCCAGTTCTTTTTTCTGGCCGGATTGCTCGGATTCGGAACCATCACCATGCCCTCCATGCTGAGCACGGTCACGGGCGAAGACATGAAGAGTACCTGGCCATGAATGCCATCAACACCAAGGTTACACCGACCAAGCGCAAGCAGGTGGCGCTGTTCTCGTCGGATCCGAACTTCAAGCGCGAGGTGGCGACGCGGCTCGATGCGCTGGCGATCTACGATGTCCGGATTTCCGAGACGAGCGACTTTCTCAAGGGGCCATTGGTCGATACGCGCCCCGGCATCGTCATCCTCGATCTCGGCAATGGCGAGTTGCTCGGCAGGCCGGGCATCGTCGAGGCGCGCGCGCTGTGGGCGGCCGTGCCGCTGATCGCGGTTTCCGACGAGCTGACGTCGGAACAGACGCGCGTGCTGGTGCGCATGAACGCCTCGGACTGGCTGCACAAGCCGCTCGACGGCAAGGAGCTGCTCAACGCGGTGACCTTCCACGACACCGGCAACCAGGGCACCAAAAGCCGGATCATCACCTTCATCAGCGCCAGCGGTGGCGCCGGCGCCACGACGCTGGCCTTGTCGGCGGCCGAACACCTGGCGTCGAAATCGACAGAACGCGCGGCTTCCACCTGCCTGGTCGATCTCGATTTCCAGAGCGCCAATTGCGGCGCCTATCTCAACCTGTTCAACCAGTTCGATCTTGCGGGCATCATCGGCCAGCCGGAACGGCTCGATGTCGAACTGATGGATGTGATCAAGCTGTCGCGCCCGTCCGGGCTCACCCTCTATGCCTTCGAAAGGCCGCAACTGCCTTTCGAGCCGCAAGGCAGCGATTTCGTCTTCCGGCTACTGGACCTCGTCGCCTACCGTTTCGACGACATCGTCATCGACCTGCCGAACATCGAGACGCCCTGGCATAACTCCGTGCTGTCGACCAGCGACGAGATCTTCATCGTCTTCGAACTCAATGTCGCTTCGCTGCGGCAAGGCAAACGGCTCTACAAGAAGATCCGCGAGCTGCGCGGCAATGCGGTCAACATCACGCTGGTCGCCAACAAGCACAAGCGCAAATGGTTCGGCAACCACTTCTCGCGCAGTGAGCTCGAGAAGATCTTCAAGGCACCGCACATCAAGTCGGTCGCGCTGGACAATGCGTTGCTGACCGATGCCTTGAATCGTGCGATCCTGCCTTCCGAAGTCGATGGGCGGGCGCGCTTCAACAAGGACCTGAAGCGGATGTTCAAAGAGCGGCTCGATGACGCTGCTGCACGCTAGCTACCGGATCGCCCAGGGGTTGGCCTACGCCAGCCTGCTGGGCGTGGTGTTGGCGCTACCAGTCCAAGACTTCGCCCAGGCGAGATCGAGCCTTTCGGATCGGCCGCCGTTGCCGGCGATGGGGCCCAGCCTGCGCAAGACGGTTGCCTTCGCAACCACCGAGCAGCCGGGAACGATCATCATCCGCAAGAACGAGAAGGCGCTTTACCTGGTGACCCGCCAAGGCCAGGCGCTCCGCTACCAGATCAGCGTCGGACGCGACGGGTTTGGCTGGACAGGTGTCGTCAAGGTGGGGGCCAAGACCGAATGGCCGGAGTGGCGCCCGCCGCAGGAAATGCGGGCCCGCCAGCCGGAGTTGCCGAAAATGGTGCCCGCCGGCCCCTACAACCCTCTCGGCGCAAGGGCGCTCTACCTGCTTCGTGACGGTCGCGACACACTCTACCGGATACACGGCACCAACGATCCGTCCGGTGTCGGGTTCGACGGGACATCGGGATGTTTCCGGCTTACAAACACCGATGTGATCGATCTTTTCAAGCGCGTCGCGGTCGGCGCGAAGGTGGTGGTCCAATGACGATGCTCAGCGAACCGGACATGCCGGCGATCGATATCGGACAACAGGAGCAGCGCGAACAGGTCGTCGTCATCGAGAGACCCAGCAAGGCAAGGGCCATCGCCATTCTCGTCGCCAGCGGTGCCTTGGTGATCACTGCGATCAACATGGCCGCCGCGATCTATCTCTATCGCGGCATGAGCGACCTGCGTTTCGTCGAAGCGCGGCTGGAGCAGCTCGGGGCGTTCGAGCAGCGGATCGCGGCACGGCTCGACACGGTCAACAACGGCTTCCAGAGCCGGTTCGAGAAACTGGACAGCCAACTGCAAGGCAGTTTCAACGAGATCAATAGCAACGTTGCCCAGCTGGCACTGACTAGGCCGATCGCCGGCGACGAGGCCACGCCGGGTGCGGTGGAGCCGCCGGAGATGACCACCAGCACGCTGGCGGAAGCGCCCGAAGCTCTCCAAGGCGAAAGCGCGAGCGAACCCAGTATCACGCCCAGGAAGAGGGCCGCGCCGGCGTCGCCCCCTCCCCCAAGCTCCAACTACCAGCGCATCCAGCAGCCTGACGGCAAGGTCTATTACAAGAGGATCAATTAGACCTCGTAGGGCATGGATTTTGGCAGGGCACAGGTGGCGAGTGGCGCCCGCTCTAACGCTTGTTCTGACGCGACTCCCCAAGGGAAAGCGCTACCCGCTTTTCCCGGGAAACCGTTTCACACTTTTCCTGGAATTGCCGTAGAGATCGCGGAATTGGTTAGAGATCGCGCTGCAGGGCCATGATGCGGGTGGTCCGGGCTTCGGACCGCGCCCGCGCTTCGGCGAGGAAGACGATGTGGCAGTACGCACAGGCCGCGGTGCCCAGAAGCAGCACAAGGCTGTTCTTCAAGGTGAAATCCATCGCCAGCGAGAACGGAAGACCGCCGGGCGAGGTGAACGCAGCGATCGTGCTCGCCGTTTCGGAATGGCTGCCGACCGCGATCATCAGCCCGGCGAAGAGCAGGGCGACGTGGTTGGTGAGAAAGAAGAAAGCCGACCTTCGGGTCTGGCACGCCATCCAGCAGACGATCGATGCGGCGGCGAGGACGGCGGCGTCGACGGCCATCGAGCCACCCAGATAGACATCGACCTGCTGCCAAAGCATCGTCGACAAAGGGCGCAGTTCAAGCCATATCCACCACGCGGTGGGGCTGGCCGGATAGGCTCCCAGCAGGAAGGCTGCCATGCGTTCCCCAGCCAGGATCGCAAGAATGAGAAACGGGAAGGCAAAAAGCAGAAGCGGCTTGCGTTTCATGTTCCCTCGCCAATCTGCCCCTGAAGATAGACCGCGAAGATTGCGCAAGGCTTAACGCCTTTCGCCGCCACGAAGCGCCGGCCCGCAGCGAGGGGCCGCCCGATCTAGGGGAAGCTCGGCTCGGGCGGAACCACCCGAGGCGAAACAGGCGCCAGGGCTGGACGGCGGCAGTCGCGGGCCTGGGAATCGATCAAAGATTGAATCGATCAAAGATTGAAGACGTGCGAAGCCGTCAGCCCGGCGAGGAGCACACCCGCAAGGAGCGCGACGATCGAGGCGAGGAACCAGCGCAGCGTGACCTGATAAACCGGCTCGTCATCGTCTCGTGGGAGCAAAGACCGCCACAGCGCAACGAACTGAAGGACGATGGCCAGTGCCAGCAGCAGCGTCGCCAGGATCGAGGCAAACGTCCATCCGCCCTCGACTTCGAAATTCCAGTACCGCAGGAAAAGAAGCGAAAATCCGAGCAGCACGGTGATCGCGGAGATGACACCTTGTCGGTAGCCAGCGGGCAAGGGAACTCTGCGCTCAAAACCTGTTTCCTGCTGGCGATCGATCTGGCGATCGGGATAGTCATCCTGGTGCTTGGGCTGGTCGGTCATGCGGTTCACAATATCGCCAGCGTCGGCATCGTCAAATGGTGACGATTTTTAAGGTATCGCGCGCCGTAGAAGATGCGATCTTCTTCCGCTTCAAGGTAGGGAAATCACACCTTCCCGCGGCGCCCGTTCGAGCAGCCCGGCCTCTATGAGGACAATGGCGCCGGTGCAGGGGAGCAGTTCCCAAGAAGGCCGGCCCCTACGCGTCCTTGTCCTCGAGCGCCCTGCGCATGCGCCTGATCACAGCGGCGCGCCCCCGTTCGTCGGTCGCGGCGCTGACCGCCTCGTTTACGTCCAGGAGAAGCCTTGAAAGGTCATTGTGCCAGTCGAGGCGGGCAATCTTTTCCGGCCTCAATCGGCGGGGCTCGTTGAGCTCGACCGGCAAACTGCGACCGGGAGTCAATTGGAAAGCATCGTCCAGCCTCGGGATGATGATCTTGTCGTCGGGTATCAATCCTGCAAGCCTTCTACGCAGGCCGCCCAGTCCAGCCTCCTCTCCATGCGTCAAGAACACCTGCTGCTTCACCGGAGTTCGGGCCCTGATCCAGGCGACGAGTTCACTGGCATCGGCATGTCCGGAATAAAGGTCGAAAAGGCTGATACAGGCCTTGACCTCGACTTCCTCACCCTGGATGCGCACGCGCTGCGCGCCGTCGAGCAGGATCCTTCCGAGCGACCCCTGGGCCTGATATCCGGCCATCATCACCGTGGCGTTCCTGCGCCAGAGATTGGCCTTGAGATGATGGCGGATACGCCCCGCGTCGCACATGCCACTGGCTGCAATCACCACGAAGAAGCCGCTCAGGCGATTGATCGCCTTGCTTTGCTCCACTGTCTCGGTGAAGCGCAACTCCTTTGAACCGAGAGCCTGGCGCAGCACGTTGCTCTGTTCGATCTCGTCGGCATGCCGCTCGAAAATCGCGCTGGCACGCGTCGCCAGCGGCGAGTCGACAAAGACCGGGGCTGACGGAACCTCCCCAGCTTTCATGAGCAAATACAGATCGATCAGCAGTTCTTGCGTCCTCTCTACGGCGAAAGAGGGAATGATGAGGGGGCCGCCGGCCTCGGCGGCGCCACGCACGACGTCACCGAGCTGAGATCGCCGCCGTTCGGGCGAAACGTCCGGGCGGTCCCGGTCGCCATAGGTCGATTCGCAGATCAGATAGTCGACGTCGGCCGGCCCCTCGGGATCGGTCTGAAGCAGCTTGTGGCCTGGGCCGATGTCGCCCGAAAACACGATGCTCAGCGGCACATCATGTCGGTCGATCTTGAGCTCTACCGACGCCGAACCAAGCAGGTGGCCCGCGTTCCAGAAGCGGGTGCGAACGCCTTCGGCGACGGTGGTCCATTCGCCATATTCCGAAGCCCGGAACAATGTCATGCACGCGGCGGCATCCTGCTGACCGTAGATCGGCTCGACGGGCGGGCGCCCGCGCTGCGCATTGCGACGGTTCAGGTGCTCGACCTCCATCTCCTGGATATGCGCCGCGTCCGGCAGCATGACCGAGCAGAGATCAATGGTGGCACGGGTCGTATGGATCGGACCGGAAAAGCCCTGTTTGACCAGTTTCGGTAAAAGGCCACTGTGGTCGATATGCGCATGGGTCAGGATGACAGCGTCAATCGCGTCCGGTGGAAACGGGAACGCACCATAGTTCAGTTCCCTCTCGGACTTGGAACCTTGGAACAGGCCGCAGTCGATGAGGATGCGCGAATGTGGCGTCTCGATCTCATAACATGAGCCGGTGACACCATGGGCCGCGCCGTGGAAGCGTAGGACTGGATCCGTCTCGCCCCTCATCTCACAACGACCTAATGCGACAGGAGAACAGGCAGGCGCATGTCCGCGAGAATGCCTTCGGTGGCTCCGCCGAGCACGAAGTCCCTGACGCGGGAATGCCCGTATCCGCCCATGACAAGCAGGTTGCCGCCGACCTTGAGAGCATGTTCCTGCAGAGCAGTTCCGATTGAACGATCCCCCGCTTGAATAGAGGCGGCCTCGGCCACCAGACCACGCGTCCTCAGGCCCTGTGCAAGGCGTTCGCCGATATCCTGTCCCGGAAGCGGTTTTTCGTCAGTCACGGTCACAACTGTGACCATCGAGGCACGTTCGAGAAACGCCTTTGCGTCGGCAACGGCCCGTGCGGCGACTCGGCTGCCGTCCCAGGCGATAACGACATGTCCAAGAACCCCGACGTCAGCGGAGTCGGGAAGAAGCAGGGTCGGTCGACCCGAACTGAACAATATCGCCTCGGCTATCATCCGCGCCGTCTGGTTGGCCGGCGCCCAGCCGACCAGACAGATATCGAAATAGCGGGAGTGATTTGCGGCAACCTCGCCCATCAGCGCCGGTGGTGCGGTCAACTCCTGAGTGGTGAGAGTTACACCGCCGTGCGCGGCCTCTTGGATGACTGCCTCAAGTAGATCTTTGCCGCACTTGCGGCTGGTCGCCTCGACCTCTCGTATCTTGCTTGGAAGATCAAGCAAGTAGCTCGACAGCGCGTTCGAAACGTCGGGAATGTCGACATTGATGGCAACAGCATCAAGCGATGCGTCGATCTGCTTGACGAGGGCGATCGAGTTCGCCGCGACTTTCGAGGAGTTCGCGTCCGGATAAGTCGCCAAGGACAGGGATGCCATCAGCTTCATTGGAATCGTCTCCATGGTCGAACGGCCAACTGCCATCACCATCTTGTAGTCACAATGGATGAGACGAGCTTTGACCCAGCGCAAATGCGATCCGTCAAATACTGAGCAGCAGGGTCGGCCAAGCTGAGCGCGGCTAGCGCCCCGAGATGGAGTTGACTTGGAGGGCGGCGTCACCGCCTATCCCCGCGCTTCGCGGGTTTTTGGGGTGACAGGGTGATTGCCGTCGATCAGCCTTTCCATGTCGGCTGGCGCGGATGGATGTCGTCCTTGAAGGCGTCGAAGCCCTTCCAAGCAGGTTCGATCAGATCGCAGCCCGGCATGGGCGTGAAGGGCGACGGCTCGCTGAGCTGCATCGTCGGGATGTAGCGCGGACAGTTCGGGAAGATCACGCGCGCCTCCACGCGCACCATCATCTGTGCGCCGACCGTCCTGCCTGTTAGCGGATCGTCTCGGTCGATTCGGGCGGCGCCGTTAATGCGCAGGCGACGCGGCGTGCCGTGCATGGCGATGAACAACAGCGCGACGTTCGGATTGACGTCGAGGTTGCCGAGGCTCCTGAACATGCCGTTGCCGTCATAATCCGGGAACGCCAGCTCCGACGGCCCAATGACACGCACGAAGCCGGCCGGGCCGCCCTTGAACGAGCAATCTGGCCGTCCCTCGGCGTCGACCGTGGCAAGAAAGAAGTAAATCGCATTCTCGATGAACGCCTTATCCTCGTCGGTGAAGGCCGTCCGCGCCATCTCTGCCAGGCGGTCGGCGATGCGCCGGCTCTCGAAGCGGTCCTGCAGAGAGCGATTGCCTTCGTGGTAGAATGCGTCGCCGGTCATGGACGTTCCTCCTTCACAACTCGGATCATGGTCCGATCCTAAGTGATGCGGTTAGGTCGTATGTTGAGGCGCGAGGCTCTCGCCGCCCCTAGGATGGGCTGCCTGCGATGCAATCGCGAGAAAAAGCCAGTCACGAGCGCCAGATCGCGCGAGCCCATGCCCATCGCTCGGTACGCGATCCTCGCCATCACTTCTCGAATGTCGGATCTTGGCCGGGCGCATCGTCTCATTCCTGAAGCACTGAGGACCTCGATCATTTTACACGATATCAAAGGCCGATCATATCGGAGTGTCGAACTGCAATGGTGTCGCGCCTGGCGCGGCCCTAGTAGGCGCCCGGTCCGGTCGCAGCATGCAGGAGCCCCAAAGCTGCAAGACATAGGCTTCGACCTCTAAGCTGACGTAAGGTAAGAAAGTCAATGACTCGAGTGCACCGCTCCAATAAACTGATGGTCGGCGGGGAGTTAGCCACGCAGCCCTTAAGGGCCCCCGGGCGCGGTCGAAGCAAGGATGATACTCAGGGAGATCAGCTGTGAGTTCATACGATTCCGACAAGGTTGCCAAACTTCATCGGGAATTGCACAGCCATCTTCCGCCTGAACCGGCGCTTCGCCTGAGAGCACTGGAGACGGTTCTGGTCGAGAAAGGCTTTCTGGCGGCCGACGCCGTGGACAAGTGGCTCGACGACTACTCGGAAAACGTAGGTCCTATGAATGGAGCCAAGGTCATCGCGCGGGCGTGGACCGATCCCAAGTTCGCGGAACGCCTGGCGAAACATGCGGCTGAGGCGTTTTCGGAAATCGTCCCAAGCGTCAGGAAGGATTACCCCCTTGTCGCAGTGTTCAACACGCCTGAGATCCACAACGTTGTCGTCTGCACCTTGTGTTCCTGCTATCCGGTTGGAATCTTGGGAATGTCTCCATCTTGGTACAAGTCGACCGAGTACCGGGCGCGAGTGGTCCGCGATCCGCGTGGCGTTCTCGCCGAATTCGGAACCGACCTGCCGGACAAGGTTCAGGTCACGGTGTGGGACTCGACTTCAGACCGTCGGTACATGGTGGTCCCGGAGCGTCCAATGGGGACGGACGGCTGGACCGAAGAGGACCTCGCCGGCCTCGTGACGCGCAATGCAATGATCGGGACGATGAGGGACCTGTCGCCAAAGCAGGAGGTGGGGTGATGGATACCGTACACGACCTCGGCGGCAGGCAAGGGTTCAGGCCGATCCCGAACGTAGCAGAAGATGACTCGCCTCTGTTTTCCGATGAATGGAAGGCGCGCACATGGGCGATCGCCATGATGTCGATGAAAAAGCTTACGACGGATCGCACGGGCTGGACGCTCGATTGGTATCGCCACGTCTTGGAAAGGCTTCCGCCGGACGCCTACCTCGGCCTCGACTATTTCGAGAAGTGGATTCTGGCCATGATGGTCACGTCTGTGGATGAAGGCGTCGCGGGCGTTCAGGAGTTCTTCGACGGCAGGGCCTCAAGTCGAACCTTCGAATACGAGGCGCCCAGGCCTACGGTCGAGGTCTCGCCCACAGGGGCAAGGTTCAAGGCTGGCGACAAGATTGTGGCACGGCGCGACGTCGCCACAATGCACACGCGGCTGGCTGGGTATGTGCGCGGCCGACCCGGGGTTGTCGACAGCGTGAACGGACCACAGCCTTTGCCCGACGAGAAAGCTGTCGGCACGATACGGCGCGAGCAGACATACGTCGTGCGGTTTCGCATGTCGGATCTTTGGCCTGAGGCCGGCGACAGCGCAGACAGCCTGCGGATCGACATGTGGGACAGCTATCTTGAGCCGGCCTGAGATCGACCGTCGCGCGCGGCGCCATCGCGATGGCGAACCTGTCTTCTCCGAGCAATGGCACGCTCAGGTCATTGCGCTGGTCGAACTGCTCATCGCCGACGGAAAGATCGAAGCCGCGGATTGGTCTCAGACCTTGGGCGCCGAGCTTGATCGACGGGCGACCGATCCAGCCATGGACCCCGACGCGATCTATTACGGGGCCTTTCTCAGCGCTCTGGAGCAGATACTGGACAGGAGCCAGTTCGCCCTACGGGCCGAGGTGGACAGACGCCAACAGGATTGGCGAAACGCCTACCTGACTACACCGCATGGCAAGCCAGTGGCCCTGGGTCAGCAAGCAACTTCAACTTGACTGTAGGCAGCGGTGCGCGTTGCTGCCACCCTTTACAACGCGGCCACCCAATCGCCTATCGCTACCGGCCCGGCACCTGAGCGATCCCATTGCAATCGACCGTGCGGTCTGAACGCACGGTGTAGCTGGCGTGGATCACCTGACCCATGTTCATGGAGATTTCACGCACCAGCTTTCGACGAACCGCGGTGGCGAACATAGCGGTCTCGGTGACGCCGATTGTAAATGCGTCTGGCCCGCCAATGACGCAGCGCTCGAAATAGGATTGGAGGTTGGAGCGGTCGTACATCGCAAACCCGTCGGCCAGGCCAATGCGGGGCATTGCGATAGGCAGCCCGTTGATCGTCACGCCTTCCGCCAGAAGAACCTCCCGGATAGGGTCAAGGAGCGCTCCGGCATTGTTGGGTCCGTCGCCGGATACGTCAATAACCCTGCGCGGGCTGCGCAAGCCACTCTTCGCGAACTGATCATTCGCGGCCGACAATGCGCCGGAAATCGACGTTCCGCGGCCTTCAGTCAACGGCAGCGCCGCGAGGCCGTCTGCCAAAATCAGAGCATCGTCGAGGCTTTCGACAATTGTCCAAGGCATAATGACTGTTTGCTGATGTGGCCCCGCCCACTCCAGATAAAGCACTGCGATCCTGCCCCGCTCTCCCGACTTGATTGCCCTCGCGATGTCTGCGTGGCGGAAAGCATCGACGTAGCCGTCGCGTTGCACTCTTTGCTCCACCTTGCTCATTGATGGCGAGACGTCCACGGCAAGGATCAATTGCAGATCGACTTCGGCCAGGTCGTCCGCGCGACGGTTGGTCGTGTGAGCCTGTGACGCCATCGCGAAGAACAGACTGAGCAGGCAGAGGCTCGTGAGCCGTGGCACCGGTCTTGCACCCGCAGATCGAGCAATCCGCACCAAGTAGTCCATGGCGAGCCTCCCGCTGAGAATGCAATTGTCGGCCCGAGCGTCTCTTGGGTCACGAACGGCTTCCGATCATTCGCCGAAATCTGCTCCCCCACCGGTCTGGATGATGATGATTCTTCGCAGCGCGAACCGTGCTAAGATCGTAAAATTGGACTGCGGCTTCGTGCGTGAGGGAATCGGCTTGAATAGCTCGCCGCCCACGACGTTCGTACTCAACGGCATTACCGCCGATCTGAGCAGCGAGACCTTGCGCGACAAGTCCAACAGGACAATCGCACTTCGCCACCAGACCTTCGCGGTGCTTCGTCACCTTCTGGAGAACGCTGATCGCGTCATCACCAAGGACGACCTGATGAAGGCAGTCTGGAACGGCATAGCCGTCACCGACGACAGCCTGGTGCAATGCATTCACGAGATCCGTGCGGCGCTCAACGATAATCGGCAGGCCGTCGTGCAGACGGTTCCGAGGCGCGGATACAGGCTGGTCCTTACCTCAAATGCCGGACCGAGAATGGCCACCATCTTGGCCGCCGAAGTGGCCGCTGGGCGCCGCTCGACAGGCAAGGATAAGCCGATCTCTGCTGCAACTTTCCGGGTATACAGGCAGATCATCGATCGGCTGCTGGTCCAACATGCGAGTGGTGTGTTCTGGAGCGCCGAAGAGAGCGTGGTCGCCGAGTTTGCCGGCCCTGTCGAGGCGATGCGGTGTGCGGGCGAGATCCAGCATGATGTCGATAGGCGGAACTGCGAAATTCCCGAGACAAAGCGCCTGCGTTTCCGCATCGGTGTCCACCTGGGTTATGTCGTCGCCGAGGGCGACCACCTCGCGGGCGAGGCAGTCGAGGTCGCCGCTCATCTGCAAACGTTGTCACGACCGGGCGGGATTTGCGTCACGGAAGCGGTCCAGGCCCAGGCTCAAGACCGGCTCTCGCTGGAATTCATCGATCTCGGCGAGCACAAGCTGAAGGACGTAGCACGTGCCTTGCGCGTCTACCGGGTACCCCTTGCTTCGGAGGAACCGGTCAGGTCGCCATTTCGCGGTCTCGATGCCTTCGAATTCGAAGATGCCGATCTCTTCTTCGGCCGAGCGCGGGCGATTGCTGCCTGCACTGCAAGACTGGAGCGGCAGGCAGCTAGCGGCACGGCATTCCTTCTCATTTACGGAATGAGCGGTTGCGGCAAGTCTTCCCTCCTGCGCGCTGGCCTGCTGCCGTCATTGACACAGCCTGGAGCCGTGGCCGGCATATCCTTGTGGCGCCGCTGCCTGATCCGCCTTTCCGAAGGACCGGATCCATTCGCCGTGCTGGCTGCGGCCCTGCTTCGCGAAGCTGCTGTGCCGGAGTTGGCCTGTGAAGTAACGGCCGCGGAGTTTGCTCGGCTCTGCAGGAGCACGCCGGATCGGGCACTGGCGATGGTCCGACAGGCACTTGGCAAGGCCGCCGGGCCGGCCCGCCCGCAGATCAGATTGCTTGTCGCCATCGATCAGCTGGAGGAGCTGTTCACGACAGAGAGGCAGCCGGCGACGCGCGAGGCCCTTGTGCGGTTCATGGCGGTGCTGGCCGCGAGCGGACTGGTCTGGGTGATCGCGGCGATCCGTTCGGACTTCTTTCACCGCTGCGGTGAGGTCCGGGGTTTCTCGGCGCTCAAGGATGGCCTCGCCAGCTACGAACTCCTGCCGCCGACTGGCCCAGAGATCGCGCAGATCATCCGCGAGCCTGCGGGCGTTGCCGGGATCCGCTTTGAGGAGAGTGCAGAGTTGGGGCGGCTCGACGATGTGCTGCAGGAGGCAGCAGCTGCCGATCCCGGATCATTGCCGCTTCTCGAGTTTGTGCTCGACGCGTTGTACGAGGCCGGCCGCGAGCGCCGAGTTCTCACCTTTGCGCATTATCGCGCGCTCGGCGGGCTCGAAGGCGCAATCGCGCGCCGAGCCGATGAAGTCGTGGACTTGCTGGCGCCCAACATCCAGGAGGCCTTACCCGCGGTACTGCGCGCCCTCACCACAGCAAGTCCAAGTGATGAAACGGTGACGGCACGTCCGGCCCTGCTCACCGAAATTGCGGGCACTCCCGCGCGATCGGCTCTAGTCAGGGCCCTGATCGACGCACGGCTCCTCGTTAGCGATGAGGACGCCGGGGGGCATGTCTTCGTCCGCGTCGCACATGAAGCACTGTTGAGCCGTTGGCCGCGCGCCAGTGACATTGTGAATGCAAACCGTGATTTCCTCGAGACGCGCGAACGCCTCAGGGCCGACACCCACCGATGGCACCTGGAGAGCAGGAATCGAGAGCTTCTCCTTCCGTCCGGCAAACGTCTCGCGGAGGGCGAAGAGCTGATGCTGTCAAGACGGGAGGAGGTCGACGATGACGTCCTTGAATACATCGAGGCGTCCTTGCGTGCCCATCGGCAGAAAGAGGAGAAGGACCGGCACACAGAGCTGGCGCTGATCGAGGCCGCAGAAGAGGCAAAACGCGAGCGCCTTGAGCGCGAGGCCGAGCGCCGGAGCCTCGCGGCTGCCGCAGCAAACCGGCTTGCCCGCCGTACGCGCAATGCAGCGATTGTGGCGATAATGCTCGCTCTCATGGCGGGCGCAGGTGCACTGGTCGCCTTCAGGGCGCAGGAGGAAGCAAGGTCGCAACGCGACCTGGCGCTGCGCAACCAGTCTCTTTCGCTCGCTTTTCTTTCGCAGCAGTCCACGGCGACAGGCAACACCGAGGCTGCGATCCTGTTGGCGCTCGAAGCACTGTCGTCGAAAGACCAGTCCGAGCGGCCCTATCTCTTTGAAGCGGAGGCAGCCCTCTTCAAGGCCCTGCTGGCGCACCACCAGATCAAAATCTTCCGCCATGGCGCCGGCGTCGCTGATGCGGCGTTCAATCCGAGCGGCGATCACATCGTCACTGCATCCTACGATAAAACTGCAGGCGTCTGGGACATCTCCAGCGGTGCCGAAACTGCGGTTCTAAAAGGTCATGGAGGGGCCGTGGAGAGGGCTGAATTCAGCCCGGACGGGAGCCGTATCCTGACGGCCGCGAGGGACGGCACTGCACGCGTCTGGAACGCCATCTCGGGAGAACAGCTCTTCATCCTGCAGCCGGTAGGCAATTATCCAACCGCAATCTTCAGCCCGAATGGCAACCAGGTGCTGACGGCGGGGGAGAACAGCGATGCAGTGCTCTGGGACGCTCGGACCGGAAGAAAAGTCGTGAGTGTAAGAAGCGACGGATATGCACGGGCTGGCTTCAGTCCGGACGGTCACAGCTTCGCGACGGCCCACAAGCACTTTGTTTCGATCTGGAATACCGCGGATGGCGCACTGACGCGGTCAATCCGGGTGAACTCCCGGCCCTACAGCCTGGCGTTCAGCCCGGACGGGGGCCGGCTGCTGGCTGGCGCATGCGGCCCGCTTTCATACGGCGGCACTTCCAGCCTGTTAGATGCGTCGAAAGGAACGGAGATCGCGAAGCTGGACGGCCACAAGAGCGACACGCAATTGAACGGCGTGATTTTCAGTCACGGGGGTCAGCGGATCGCCACGGTATCACTCGATGGCGCTGCCCGGATTTGGGATGGAGCGTTGGGAACGTTGCATGACCTGCTCGGCCAGGAGGTTTCGGGTTTGAAGCTCGCCGATATCGGTGCGGATGAACGCGATGAAGAGATGAACGGTGCTTTCAGCCTGGACGATCACTTCCTGGCAACCGCTTCCGTCAATGGGCCGGTCCGCATCTGGGACGTTGAACGCGCCTCGTTGGTCACGACGATCGCCGGTCATGAATCTTTGGTCGAGCATCTGGAATTCAGCCCGGCCGACAGCAACATTCTTCTCACGGCTTCGCACGATGGCACTGCTCGGCTGTGGGACGTCGACGGCGCACTGACGACCACGCTCTCTCATGAATATCGGCCGACTTTCGCGGTCTTCAGTCCCGACAATATCCACCTGCTGACCGGTGGCGGCGACAGCGCGGCGCATCTCTGGGATGTCGTGAGCGGCCGCGAGATCATCCGGCTCGATACACATGAGATCGTTCAACGCGCGACGTACAGTCCCGATGGGAGGCGCGTCGCGACGGCATCTCTTGGGGGCCAGGTCCGAATTTGGGAGGTTGCCAGGGGATTCGAGACCGCCCAGTTCCGGGCACATGGCGGACTGATCCAGATCCAGTTTGGTCGCGACGGCAAATCGCTTGTTTCCGCATCGATCGACGGTACCGCGCAGCTGTGGGATGCGGCGACCGGTACCGAGCTGGCCGTCATCAATACAAGCAGCAAGCTGCCGCAGGCCATTCTTAGCCCCGACGGACGTCTGGTCTTCGCGGCCAGGGAAGACAATGCGGGCCACCTCCTGAAGGCGGGCGGAGCTGAGCTTAAGGCCCTTGTGGGGCACCGGGACCGCATCACGGCAGCGGCCTTCAACCCGAACGGTCAACTGATCGCCACGGGCTCACTCGACCACACGGCCCGAATTTGGTCGACAGCGGACGGAGCAAACGTCGTAAAGCTAGAAGGACATACCGGCGAGGTGACGGTGGTCTCCTTCAGTCCCGACGGTCAGTCGCTGATGACGGCCTCACGCGATGGAACCGTCCGGATCTGGAGCGTCGCTGGCGGACTGGAGAGGGCCGTCCTTAGAGGCCACAGCGGCGCGGTGGACAGCGCCCAGTTCAGTCCCAGCGGTTTGTATGTCGTGACCGCGTCGTCCGAAGATCACACGGTCCGGCTATGGGCGACGCAATCGGGGCGCCAGATTGCCGTCCTTGCCAGCCAGGACGAAGCGACCGTTCGACCGGGCCTCACACGCGCAGCTTTCAGTTCGGACGGCACCCAGATCGCAATTGTTTCCGGCGAAGAAAGGGTCCGCATCGTTCGCGTCTTCCAGACACCCAAGGACCTCATTGACTTCGCCCGGCGCACCGTGCCTCGCGAACTCACCCCTTGCGAGCGGCGAAGCTTCTTCCTTCCTGAAGACCCTGCAATTGGTACTTGTCCGGGCTGAGGTCGACAATGGAGCCAGATTTTGCCGCCTGAGCCGGCTGCTGGAACGGGCAACTTGACGCCGCATCTCGACTGTAGAGGCCAGCTTTGCCGCTTCCTGAAAGCTGACGTCACAGGCGACTACGCTGGCGGTCGTGGTGGCGTCGGCGCGAAAGGTCGACGCTCAACCGAGTACATGTTGCGACCTGCCGGACGAGGCAACCGGAAATTTCAGCAGCTGCGTCCTTCTATTAAACGCGAGAGCGAGCCATGATGCCTCTCGTATTCATCGAGACAGGTCATCCCAAGGAGAAGCGAAACGGCCGTATGCGCAGCTGGGTGACAAGGTTTTGGCGCTCGCTTTCCGCCGGCGGCCTCGTTTTGGGCACGTTGTTCTTCGTCGCCTCGCTTACTCCGACGCTCATTCCCCGCACCTACCTGACCCAAGGCGTGCTGTCCGGGGCATGTTTCGCCGTCGGATACGGCATCGGAGTCGCCTGGCGCTGGCTGTGGACCTATATGGAACTGCCGGAACCGCGTGAGCGGCTTCTGCTCTCTCTCAAGATTGCGGTCGCGGCCGCTTGCGCCGTCATCGCCATACTGTTTCTGTGGTGGGCGGCGGAATGGCAGAACTCGATCCGTCGACTGATGCAGCTCGAACCCGTGACGAGCGCGCATCCGGTTGAGGTCTGTTTCATCGCGATCGCTACGTTCCTCGTGGTCATCGCGCTTGCCAGGCTCTTCAAAGGTATCTCCCGCTGGTTTTCAGAAAGGTCGGGCCGCTTCGTCCCACGCAGGGTTTCGAAGGTGATCGGTTTCGCAGTCGCAATACTGTTGTTCTGGACGATGGCAAACGGCGTGCTCTTCCGCTACGCGCTGCACTTGGCCGATTCGTCCTTCGCGGCAGTTGACGCCCTCATCGAGCCGGACCGGCCGCAACCTGAATCTCCGCTCAAGACCGGCAGCTCGGCTTCCCTCGTCCGCTGGAAGGAACTTGGACGGGCAGGACGCGAATTCATCGCGACAGGACCCACCGCCGCCGAGATTCGCGCGTTCACGCACGCCGATGCGCTCGAACCTATCCGGGTCTATGTCGGGCTCGGTGCCGCCGACACGGCGGAGCAAAGGGCGCAAATCGCCCTCGATGAATTGAAACGCGTCGGCGCCTTCGAACGCTCCGTACTCGTCGTCATCACGCCCACCGGCACCGGCTGGATCGATCCCTCTGCGATGGATACGGTCGAGTATCTCCACCACGGCGACGTGGCGAGCGTGGCCCAGCAGTACTCCTACCTGTCGAGCCCGCTAGCGCTGCTGCTCGAGCCGGAATACGGCTCGGAGGCCGCAAAGGCTTTGTTTGCCGCAGTCTATGGATACTGGACGACGCTCCCGCACGAGAGTCGGCCGAAACTCTATCTGCATGGCCTGAGCTTGGGAGCGATGAATTCCGAGAGATCGATGGAGCTTTTCGAGATGCTTGGTGACCCTGTCCAGGGGGCTCTGTGGAGCGGTCCGCCGTTCAAGAGCAGAATCTGGCGCAGCGTGACGGAGCATCGCAATGCCGGGTCACCGGCCTGGCTGCCGCAATTCCGGGACGGGTCCTTCGTCCGTTTCATGAACCAGAACGGCGACCCCGGTCCGAGGGACGCGCCCTGGGGTCCGCTGCGCATCGTCTACCTCCAGTATGCGAGCGATCCACTGACGTTCTTCGCCTATAGCGATTTCTATCGCCGTCCGGCCTGGATGAATGCGCCGCGCGGCCCGGACGTCTCGCCGGAGCTGCGGTGGTACCCCGTCGTATCGATGCTGCAGCTCGCCCTCGACATGGCCGTGTCGACCAACTCGCCGATGGGTTACGGACATGTTTTTGCGCCCGAACACTACGTCAATGCGTGGCTCGCCGTGACTGACCCGCAAGGGTGGTCGGCCGTCCAGATAGCGCAACTGAAGCAACATCTTGCCGCGCGCGCCAGGAAGTGATCGCTGCTTGCGACAGGCGCCTCATGCGATTGTCTCGCCGGTTCGAACGGCCGGCCGCGGTGGCCGGACCCGCGACGAGGTCACCGCCTGATGCGGTGCAGATCTACGACACGGCCATTGCGCGCGTTCAACCCGATTTCAAACAGTCCGGTGGCGCGGCGTGCCCGATAGGTGAAAAGGCGCCCGCGGCAATCCACTCGCCGGACGTCCCAAAAACCACGGCTGCGCAGCAGTCTCTCGCCCTCTCGGCATGTGATCGCCCGGCCATTGTTGAGGCTGGTGCCGATATTGATGTTGATCGTGACGGCATGGGCGGGCGCCGGCAGAGCCAGAGGCACGACAAGACTGAGAACGAGACCCAGGCAAGCAAACAAGCGACGAGGCATGGAACTCTCCGTGACGTTGCTTTGGTTTCCGTAGTATAAGTTCCTCGAAAGGCTTATTGTCAAGGGACTAGCTTCTAGACTAAGCGAGCCGGTGTCTGTATGGTCTTCGTCTCAAAAGGAGCCGAACGCGACCACCGCCACCAAGTGACCGACGACGCCGACCATGACGATGTCGAGATAGCTCACCTTGTGCGTTGTGCCGCACACGGCAAGCAACGTCGCCACGGCACCATTATGCGGCAGGCTGTCGAGCGTGCCCGAGCTGGTCACCGCCACGCGGTGCACGCGCGGGATCAAGCCCGGAAGGCGCAGAACTCCTCCCTTTGCCGACATGGGTTCCGCGTAGTTCCGACAAACCGGACAATTGTGTGATACCCAACCCGGACAACTCCTGTGCTTACGGCACAGAAATCATGACAGCTTGCGTGTTCGGCGGCATACCAGTATTTTGAAGTCGCGGGGGATTTTCTGCAAAAAGGCCCCATCATGTCGGACAAATCTGTAAAGGGCATTGATCGACGCGATCTTATAATGGCATCCATTGCAACGGTCGGCGCCGCGGCCGCCTTGGCGGCCAACGCCGGCGCCGCGAACGCCGAGGACTCGGCGACTTCCTCGTCCGCTCCGGCAGCGGGTGCGCCATCGGCGACGATTTATGTCGGCGATGTGATCCAGGGGAAGAAAGTCGTCAGCACGCTCGACGTCAACGACCTGGAACCCGGCAAGAAGCACCTTCTGTATTTCCAGGGCGTGGAGATGCCCACCGGACAGCACTGGTATGTGTCCGTGACCGTCGCCAAGGGGGCAAAGCCGGGCAAGCGCGGCGTGCTGGTCAGTGGCGTGCATGGCGACGAGATGAGTTCCGTGCATACGATCCAGACCGTGATGAGCCAGCTCGACCCGGCGCAGATGTCGGGCACCGTGATGGCGGTCACGGACGTGTCCCGCCCGGCCATCGAAGGCATGCAGCGCAGATGGCCCAATTTCGGCAGGGGCACTGACTTGATCGATATGAATCGGGAATGGCCCGGGAACGAGAACGGTGTCACCGCGGCCAGCCGGCACGCAGGGCTCCTGTTCAACCGGCTGCTCCGGCCGAACGCCGACTTCGCGATCGATTTCCATACCGGGACAACCGGATTCGATGTCGCGGCCTTCAACATTGGCGGCATGGATGTGCCCGAGATCAAGGCAATGCTGGAGCTTTACCCGGTCGGCCAGATCTTCGACAATCATGTGTATCCCAGTGTCCTGCACAACGCGTTCATCGACGCGGGCATTCCGTCCTTTTGTCCGGAGATCGGCGCTGCACGTGTCCTGGACCTCGAGATGATCTCCCTGTTCGTGGACGGCACGATGAACGTCCTCAAGCATCACGGCATCGTTGCCGGCCCGATGGGACGTACGGGCAAGGACGTGGACGTCTTTGTCGGCAACAGTGCGTTCCCGATCCTGGCTACCGCCGGCGGGCTCGTCGAGCATCTGGTGAAGCTCAACGACAAGGTCGAAGCCGGACAGAAGGTGGCCATACAGCGCGATAGCTTCGGCGAAGTGGTTGCGGAGTACGCAAGCGGCGTGGCTGGAGAGATATCGGGCCTGCGCAGCGATGCAATGTCCGAGCCCGGCAATCCCTTGGTATTTATCCTTTTCAACAAGCCAGGGCCGGAGGATGTTGGGGGCTACCCCGAGTGAGTTCACCAGTGCGAGCGAACCTTTCGGATCATCGCTTGAGAACGACCGCTGCGCGCAGTTGATCCCCAAACGAGCGTGCAGCGGCGATGTTCAGCGCTGTAAGCTCTTGAGATCCCCGATGAACGGTACGATGTGCAGCTCAAGGTGCGAGCGATAGCTGTCTACCGTGGTGCGCTTCCGACCGGCTGCCTCGATGCTGGCTATCCGGAACAAGGTGCGGATCGAGGAGATCACGCCGAAGGTGAAGAAGGGGCGCTGACCGTCAACAAATGCAGCACGCCCCGGCCATCTCCCTACATCGTGATCGAGACATACGATAACAGGTAAAGGATCGCCGTGATCGCCGTCGCGAGTATGACCCACAAGCCCAAGCTGCTCATGCTTCCTCACTTCCCCTAGGTGAGGATTGCGCCAGTCGAGCACAAACGCAACCCGCCCTGGGTGCGTTGTCCACTCCTTTCTTTTGGACCACTAGCTCTAGCGGCGCGGCTCCGCCCAGCGTCGCACAAATTGGCTGGTGCTTTTCTGAAATGCCGGTGCTGCTGCCGAAGGGATAGGGAAACGCGGGCCGCTTCCGACCCGCATTGCCAAGCGCGCCGAAGCTGGACCTAGACTAAGGGTTAGTTGCAATCCGCCGCGAGCATCCCGACCTTAGAGGGCGGACCTACCCGTCCGAGAGAATTTGCTGGAGCTTTGCGCCGCGTACATGGGTAGAGATCATGAGAATCATAGCTCGCACCGCCACCGTGATTGCATCGATAGCTGTGGCTATCGTTCTGACCTTTATGGCAGCCAAAGGATTTGAGCTATCGACGCCAGATCCGGTCGTGGCTCATACCTTCGAGAGGAACATCTGAGGCGCTACGCTAGGGCGCTGACTTCCTCAGCCTCAGCCTGCCATCATGCACAATGACGGGAAACCTACGACTACGATCCTATCTCGTTGGAATGACGAATGTCGGGCAGAACGCGCGCTGGGGCTCTAATTTGGTCTAGCCATGAATTAAATGAAAAAGAAGTTTCAATACGGGAATGACGAATATCAATATTAATACAACAATGTGAGAGCGCTTTATATTCACGTTTTTCGGCCCGGGCAGCGCGTTACCGGTCGAGACTTTGTTGTAAAGAGCCACAATCCCAAACATTCCAATAAGGATGAGGAGAGCCATTGGGAGCGCGTACGGCTTGAACCAAGCAGGAAAGAACGGTCTGCCGATCAAAAGAGGGAAAATCACCATGCTAGCAACAAGCACGATCGCACTGCGAAAGTCGAACCGTCGGAAACGTTCCATCTGCCCCTCCCAAGAACTTTTCTGGGACAGATAAACCAAGGTCAACAGCTATTTGCCACGCAAAATAAGGTGAACGGACGGGCTTTTCGTATGGCTAGCAGATAGAGAGCCATGCCGACCATCAGGAGGCAAGCGGACATGCCGATCATGTCGCGCTGGCTGTAGCGCCAGACGGCGCCAGGATGGAGGCTGCTTCGTGGGCGCAACCAGAGGTACGCGGTCGAAACCGCCGTTACATCCTCCTGCAATGTCGACTCTACGCCCCATCCTGCTTCTTTCCGCCGCGCCGAACTGACCGCCTATTGTCCAAAAAAGAACTTGGTAGGCCGGAGGACGTATCAAGAACGTTGATTTTATTTAGTTTTTCGTGGGCCGAAATCAGAAATCTTCCCGCATCGTTTCGCATGGTTCCGCGACGCTTCACCATCGAAACTCGGCTAATTCTATGACCCCTATTGATCCACGCGCCCTTAAGCAATCTGGAAGGCTGTAACACTTCCAGTTTGGTCTGCTGCGTTTGGTCCAGCATGGTTGCAAAAAAAGCCGTCTCGCCTCGATGTCGGTTCTCCCAGCTAGCGCCGCGATTGTGCCGGCGTGAACCGCAGCGCCGGCCCGCGCCCTGGACTAAACTACCCGAGAGTTTGACTGGCGAGGCCATAGGTCACCGGCGCAGATGCGCCGCCGACGGCAAAATCGGCGAGGCGTTTGCCCATCGACATGGTGAGAACCGTGTCGAAAACCGGCATTCCGCTGTGTGACAGAAAGGCGGCGAACTCGCCTTTGTCCATGTGGGTGTCGATGCGCAGGAAGGCCCCCGAATGGTCGGCCACGTGCGGCCGCACGATCGCCACGGCATCCGCGTCGCTTTCCGCCACAACCGGCCCCACGACATGGCCCCGCCCGAACGGCCGACAGAGCGCGAATGCGTTCAGCCTGCCATTCTTGAAAAGACCATAGCCGGCCGAGTGGGCGAATAGCTGTTCGACGAGCGCCGTCCGCCTCACGCCAAATCCTGCCGCATCGAGCGCGATCGCAGCGGGAATATCCCTTGCGTCCAAAGTCCGGACATCGCCTCGAGTATTTGCGGGCCTACCCGTCGTCGGCATGCGGGCGATGCCCTGGCATTGATAAACGGTCTTCTCCGGCTGGAAGTCGAGCGAGAGATAGAGCCGCCTTGCCGCGCGCGTTGCATTGAGGCGCAGATCACTGCCGACGACCTTGTCGAAGACCCGCTTCATCAGCCATTGCCCCGCCCCCAGGGTTTGGAGCCGCGGCGAGGTGATGACCATGCCCACGGTTGCGAAATCGGCACCATGCGCGAACCACATGGCCGAACCGAGAACCCGGCCGATCTCATCCAGCGCCACGAACCCCTCTCCCGACTCGCGCAGGAATTGCCAGTCCTCGGCGCGATGTGGCCATCCCACGGAGAGCGAGAGCGCGTGCAACAGGTCCAGCTCGACGCTTTCGATGTCGCCGACGCGCATCGAGAAGGTATCGATTTTCAAGCTTCCGGACGGCTTCAAGTCCATGCCCCTGTAAGATTATCGTACCAGAGGGCGACGCACCGATGGCCACCCTCTGCCCCTACCAACGCTAAACAAGCAGACCGGTACGATTTGCTCGAAAGCCGCGCACCAACGCTAGATTCAACTGAAACATTTCCGCTTTCGGCACGCAATCGCGAAAGAACGCAGACATTCTCTGCGGAAATGTAGCAGCACACAATCGTCGGCATCGATCCCGGCGATCCCGATATGCTTTGAGGGCTGGAATGGACGTCTTCGACATCCTCGACCGTCTCGTCGCCTTCCCATCGGTCGCCGGCAAGCCGAACGGTGACATCGCCGACTGGATCGAGGCCTATCTCGCGGGGCACGGCGCGCAGGTCACGGTGCTGCCGGGGCCGGAAGGCGACCGTTCCAATCTTTTCGCGACGATCGGCCCTGCCGATGTCCCGGGCTACATACTGTCCGGCCACATGGACGTCGTCCCCGCCGGCGAACCGCAGTGGAGCTCGGCCCCTTTTGCGCTGCGCCGGGAGGGCGAGCGGCTCTACGGACGCGGCACCACGGACATGAAGGGGTTTCTGGCCGCGGTGCTCGCGGCCGTGCCCACGCTGGCGAAGCTGCGCCTTGCCAGGCCAATCCACTTTGCCTTCTCCTATGACGAGGAGGTGGGATGCCGCGGCGTGCCGCATTTGATCGCCCGCCTTGCCGAACTTTGCGCCAAGCCGCTCGGCGTGATCGTCGGCGAGCCAAGCGGCTTGCGCGCCGTGCGCGGCCACAAGGGCAAGGCGGCCGCCCGCGTGACGATCAACGGGCGCTCAGGCCATTCCTCGCGGCCCGATCTCGGCCTCAACGCCATCCACGCCATGGCCGGTGCGCTGAGCACGGCCGTGAGCGAAGCTGAACGGCTGACGAACGGTCCGTTAGACCCTGCCTTCGAGCCGCCCTACTCCTCGCTGCAAGCGGGCGTGGTGGCGGGCGGACAGTCGGTCAACATCATTCCCGGCACCTGCACGCTGGACCTGGAGGCGCGCGCCATACCTGGCGTCGACCCGGCCAGCCTGCTCACGCCGGTCAAGGCGCGAGCCGAGGCCCTTGCGGCCGAAGGCTTTCGGGTCGAGTGGACGCCGATGAGCGCCTATCCGGCGCTGTCGCTGCCGCAGGACGCGGCACTGGCGGCACTGTTAGCCGAGCTGACCGGCGAAGAGCCGCTTGCCGCCGTCAGCTACGGCACGGAGGCCGGACTTTACCAGGCTGCCGGGGTCGATGCGATCATCTGCGGCCCCGGCGACATCGATCGCGCCCACAAGCCGGATGAGTACATTCTCACCAGCGAACTCGCCGCCTGCCAGCGGTTGATCGAGGCGCTGGGCACCCGCTGCGCGGCTTAAGGGGAACCGGAATGGCATTCCTGTTCAATTCCGATGCGCGGCGCGGAGCGGTCTTCGCCGATGCCTTCGCCGAGGAACTGCCGGACGTCCCCTTCACGATGGATGGCGCGACGGTCGATCCTGACTCCGTACGCTATCTCATTACCTGGACCGCGCCAGAAGACCTCGCGCGCTACAGGAACCTGGAGATCCTGTTCTCCATTGGCGCCGGCGTAGACCAGTTCCGCCTCGATACCTTACCGGAACAAGTGAAGATCGTGCGCACGGTCGAGGAAGGCATCGTGCGCATGATGCAGGAGTATGTGACGCTGGCCGTGCTCGCCCTGCATCGCAACCTGCCCGCCTATCTCGCACAGCAACGCGCCGGCGAATGGCACGATATTCCGCAGCTCCAGGCCGGATCGCGCCGGCTCGGCGTGCTCGGCCTCGGGCAACTCGGCCAGGCCATCCTCGATCGCCTTAAGCCCTTCGGCTTTCCACTCGCCGGCTGGAGCCGCTCGCCGCGGCAGATCGAAGGCGTGACCTGTCATCATGGCGAACTTGGGCTGGGGGAGATACTCGCGGCCAGCGACATACTGGTCTGCCTGCTGCCGCTGACCGAAGACACGCGCGGTTTCCTCGATGCCGACCTGTTCGCGAAACTGCCCAAGGGCGCGGCGCTCGTCCACACCGGCCGGGGGCCGCAGCTCGACCACGAAGCGCTTCTCGCCGCGCTCGACCGCGGCCATCTTTCTGCGGCGATGATCGACGTCACCGATCCCGAACCGTTACCGACGAGCCATCCGTTCTGGTCGCATCCGAAGATCATACTGACCCCGCATGTCGCCAGCGTCACCCAGCCCGCGAGCGCCGCACGCGCCGTCATCGAAAACATCCGACGCCACCGCGCCGGGCTCGACCCCATCGGGCTCGTCGACCGGTCGCGCGGCTATTGAAGTCCAACCTGAAAGGCCGTCCTTTGTCCCTGCTCAAAACCGTCGATACCAGCCCTGCCTTCCCGCCGCGCGAATCCAGGGCGCTGCCCGAGCGGCTGATAGCCGGCGACCCCGCCTTCAAGACCTGGGCGCAGGACGCCGCCAAGGACGATCTCGTCCATACCGGCGTCTGGGAAGCGACGCCGGGAGAGACGCGCTCGATCAAGGGCGAGACTTTCGAGTTCTGCCACATCCTTTCCGGCGTGATCGAGATCACGCCCGACGCCGGCGAGACGGTGACCTACCGCGCCGGCGACAGCTTCGTGATGAAGCCCGGCTTCACCGGTGTCTGGAAGACCATCGAGACGGTGCGCAAGATCTACGTAACGGTAGGGTAGTGGGTCTGCGCGAGCCGGCGCCGCCGCAACAGATTTTGCCGTCCCTCATCGCCAGCACGCAACAATCATCCGCGACCGATCTTCGAACGGTGCATGCTGCGCCGTTGCTCGCGCTAGGGTCCTCCAGAGCAGCTGAAAGTGGGCGCCCATGGGCTTGAGCTTCGACCCGGATTCCGTCTCCCTTCCCGTCGGCCATTTCATTGGCGGAGAGCTGATCGCGGCCGAGAGTGCGATCGAGATGCGCCGACCCTCGGATGGCAAGGCATACGCCGCCAGCCCCGTAGCCGACGTCGACATGGTCGACCGTGCGGTGGAGAGCGCCAAGGCGGCGTTGAAGGCCAGCAACTGGGGCGGAGTCCGTCCACGCGAGCGCACCAGGGCACTCCAGGCCTGGGCCGACCTGATCGAGGCGGAAGCCGAAACGCTGGCAAAAATCGAGGCGCTGTGCTCGACGCGGCCCGTCGGCCAGCTCTTCGCTGGCGACATTGCCATAACCGCCGAGCAGATCCGCTTCTTTGCCGAATTCGCCGACAAGGAAGGCAGCGAACTGGTGCCGACCGACGACGCCAGTCTCGGCATGATCATGGGCGAGCCCTATGGCGTGGTCGGCGCGATCACGCCTTGGAATTTTCCCATCTCTATGGCCGGATGGAAGCTCGGTCCGGCGCTGGCCGCGGGCAATGCGGTGGTGCTGAAGCCGTCGGAAATGACACCCTTCTCGGCCGTCTATATGGCAGAGCTCGCCGTCAGGGCTGGCCTGCCGGCCGGGCTTATCAACGTGGTGCTCGGCGACGGTCCGACGACCGGCACGGCGCTGACCGGTCATCCCGAGATCGCCAAGGTCTCGTTCACCGGCTCGACCCGCGCCGGCTCGGCCATCATGGAGAACGTCGCCCGCGCCGGCGTCAAGCCGATGACGCTGGAACTCGGCGGCAAGAGCCCGCAGATCGTCTTTGCCGATGCCGACCTGGAAAAGGCGGCGGCGGCGATCACCGGGAGCGTCACCTTCAACGCCGGCCAGGCCTGCGTCGCCGGCACGCGCCTGATCGTCGAGAGGAGCGTAGCCGACAGGCTGACGGCCGCCATCCTGGAGAAGATGAAGGCGGTGCGGCCCGGCCCGACCTGGGATGAGGCAACCCACTATTCGCCGATCATCTCGGGACGGCAGCGGGCGCGTGTCGATAGCATCGTGCGGACCGCGATCCAGGCCGGCGGCGAATGCCTGACCGGCGGCGCCGCCATGGACAGCCCCGGCTATTTCTACGAGCCGACACTGATCGCCAATGTCGACCAGGCCAACCCGGCGATCGTCGAGGAAATCTTCGGCCCGGTCCTGACCATCCAGACCTTCAAGACCGAGGAAGAGGCGCTGGCGCTGTCCAGCCATCCGACCTACGGGCTGGCTTCCGGCCTGTTCACCTCCGACCTGTCCCGTACCATCCGCCTGGCACGCAGGCTCGAAGCGGGCACCGTCTGGGTCAACCGCTACAGCCGCTCGCGCGACCATATCCTGCCGACCGGTGGCTACAAGCGCTCCGGCATCGGCAAGGATCTCGGCCGCGAGGCCTATCTCGCCAACCGCAGGACAAAGAGCGTCCTGATCAGCCTCTAGAGAGATGCCGATGAAGTCCTACTCGATCGCTTTGATCCCCGGTGACGGCATCGGGCGCGATGTGACCGCCGCCGCCTGGACGGTGCTGGAAACCACGGCCAAGAACTTCGGCTTTGCCCTGACGGGAACCGAGCTCCCCTGGTCCTGCCGCTTCTTCAAGGAGACCGGCCGCATGATGCCCGAGGACGGCATCGAGACCTTGCGCGGCTTCGACGCCATTCTTCTGGGCGCCGTCGGTTGGCCGGCGGAGGTGCCGGATTCGGTCTCGCTGCACGGCCTGCTGCTGCCGATCCGCAAGGCATTCGTGCAATACGCCAACATAAGGCCGCACCGCCTGCTGCCGGGCGTCACCGGACCGCTGCGGGCGGAAAACTTCGACGTCCTCTGCATCCGCGAGAACACAGAAGGCGAATATTCGGGCGCGGGCGGACGCGTCCATCAGGGCACGCTGGACGAAGTTGCCGTGGAGACCTCTATCTTCACCCGCGCCGGCGTCGAGCGCATTCTGCGCTTCGGCTTCGAGCAGGCGCGGTCGCGCCGGCGCAAGCTGGCCTCGGTCACCAAGTCCAACGCGCAGAAATATTCGATGGTGTTCTGGGACGGCATCACGCGAAAGCTGGCCGCGGATTATCCGGACGTCGACGTCACCAGCTATCATGTCGACGCGCTCGCCGCGCGCATGATCATGGCGCCGGAGAGCCTCGACGTGGTCGTCGCCTCCAACCTGTTCGGCGACATACTGACCGACATCGGCGCGGCGATCCAGGGCGGGCTCGGCTACGCCGCCTCCGCCAACATCAACCCCGACCGCTCGGCGCCGTCCATGTTCGAGCCGGTGCACGGCTCCGCGCCCGACATCGCCCGTCTGGGCATCGCCAATCCGATCGCCACCATATGGTCCGGCGCCATGATGCTCGACCATCTCGGCGAAGCGGCCGCCGCCGGCCGGGTCATGCAAGCGGTCGAAGCGACAACCGCGCGCGGCATTGGAACCACTCCGGGCAAAGACAAAACGGAGGCCATCACCGCCGCCGTCGTCGCAGCGCTCTCCTGATTGCAAGGTCGTTTTCGATGAGAAACCTCAAAGACAAAAACCTCTTCCGCGAAGCCGGCCTGATCGGCGGTGAATGGGTCGCGGCCGCTTCCGGAAAGACGGTCGATGTCGTCGATCCGGCGACCCAGGCGGCGATCGGCACGGTGCCCGATATGGCCGGTCCGGAGACCCGGGCGGCCATCGAGGCAGCGGCGTCCGCATATGCTGGCTGGAAGAAGAAGACCAACGCCGAGCGCGCTGGCCTCCTGGAGGCCTGGCATGGCCTGATGCTCGCGCATCTGGACGATCTCGCCCTGATCCTGACGACCGAGCAGGGCAAGCCGCTGGACGAGGCGAAAGGCGAGATCCGCTACGGCGCGTCCTTCGTCAAATGGTTTGCGGAGGAGGCACGCCGCATCAATGGCCACACCATCCCCTCGCCGACGCCGGACCGGCGCATCATCGTGCTGAAGGAGCCGGTCGGGGTGTGCGGCATCATCACGCCGTGGAACTTCCCCAACGCGATGATCACCCGCAAGGTCGCGCCGGCGCTGGCCGCCGGCTGCACGGTGGTGATCAAGCCATCCGAGTTCACGCCCTATTCGGCGCTGGCACTCGGCGTGCTTGCCGAACGGGCGGGCATCCCCGCCGGCGTCATCAACATCGTCACCGGCATGCCGGTCGAAATCGGCAACGAGATCATGGCGAACGAGACCGTTCGCAAGATCTCCTTCACCGGCTCGACACGGGTCGGTTCGCTGCTGATGCGCGGCGCGGCCGACAGCGTGAAGCGGCTCAGCCTCGAACTCGGCGGCAACGCGCCCCTCATCGTCTTCGACGACGCCGATCTCGATCTCGCCGTCGAGGGCGCGCTTGTCTCGAAATTCCGCAACGGCGGCCAGACCTGCGTCTGCGCCAACCGTATTCTTGTCCAGGCTGGGGTCTATGACGCGTTCGCTGCGAAGCTCACTGCTCGAGTCAACACCATGACGGTGGGGCCCGGCACGCAGCCCGGCGTCGCCATCGGGCCGATGATCAACATGGCGGCGGTTGAGAAGATCAACCGCCATGTCGAGGACGCGCTCGCCAAGGGTGCTTCGATCATCACAACGAGGCCGGCATTGCCCGACGGTCCTCAGTATGTGGCGCCGCTGGTGCTGACCGGCGCCACAAGAGACATGCAGCTCGCCGCCGAGGAAACGTTCGGCCCGGTCGCGCCGCTTTTCCGGTTCGAGACGGAAGAGGAGGCGATCACGCTCGCCAACGGCACGCCCTATGGGCTTGCTTCCTACTTCTACACCGAGAACCTGAAACGCGCCTGGCGCGTCGGCGAGGCGCTGGAGTTCGGCATGGTGGGGCTCAACACCGGCTCGGTCTCGATGGAAGTCGCCCCCTTCGGCGGCGTCAAGCAGTCCGGCCTCGGCCGTGAGGGGGCGCAGGTCGGCATCGAGGAATATCTCGAGATGAAGAGCTTCCACATGGGCGGGCTCAGCTGAGGCAATTTGGCTGAAAGCCCGAGCGGGCTGGATCGACGATCACTGGATACGGTCGAGCGCCTTGTAATAGAGGCCGACCATCGGCAGGAACCAGGGCTTGCCGGAATAGCCGGGGATGGAGGGCCACTCGAGCCCCTTCATCGGATTGCGGTCTTCGCGGCCGAGCATGGCATCGGCCAGGATCATGCCGAGATGGGTGGAAAGCTGCGCACCGTGGCCGGAATAGCCCATCGCGTACCAGACACCGTCATGGTAGCCGGCCCGCGGAAAACGGTCCTTGGTCATGTCGACCAACCCACCCCAGCAATAGTCGATCTCGACCTTGGCGAGCTGCGGGAAGATAGCCGCGAGGCCGGCCTGTAATATCTGTCCGCTCCTGGCATCGGAGCGCTGGTCCGATGTCGCCGAAAAGCGCGCGCGACCGCCGAAGATCAGGCGCCGGTCTGGTGAAAGCCGGAAGTAGTTGCCGATATTCATCGAGGTCACGCATGTCCGGTTACCGGGCATGGTCGCGGCGATCTCGGCGTCGCTCAATGGCCGCGTGGCGATGATGAAGCTGCCGACGGAGATGATCCTGCGGCGAAAATAGCCGAAATTCGGCGTGGTATAGGCGCCGGTCGCCACCAGCGCATTGTCGGCGCTGATCCGGCCGCGGGAGGTCGTCAGCTCATGCCTGCCACCGACCTGCTTGCGGTCGGTCACCGCCGCGTTCTCGTGGATGATGGCGCCGTGGCGGGCGGCGGCTGTGGCCAGGCCTGCCACATAGCGGCCCATATGCATCATGGCGCTCTTCTTCGACAGCATCGCGCCGTGGAAGGGCGAGCCGATCTCGGATTTGAGGTCGGCCGCCGACAGCAGCGCCGTATCCGGATCCACTTCCGCATGGAGGGCTTCGAAGTTGCGGGCGATCGCTTCGAAATGCTGCGGCTTGGAGGCGAGCTTCAGCTTGCCGGCGCGGCGGAAATTGCAGTCGATGCCCTCTTCGGCAACCAGCGCCTCGATGGTGTCGACGGAGTCGTCGAGCGCGCGGTAGAGCGCGATTGCCCGTTCCTTCCCAAGCTCCGCCCTGGCCGAAAGATAGCTGTGGGCGAGGCCGTTGTTCAGGTGCCCGCCATTGCGACCGGATGCGCCCCAGCCCACCCGCTCCGCCTCCAGCACCGCCACCTTCGCGCCGGCCTTCGCCAGTTGGCGCGCCGCGGCGAGACCGGTGAAGCCGCCACCGACGATGACGGCGTCATAGTGCCCCTCGACCGGGCCTTGCGCTCCGCCGGAAAAGACAGGGGCGGTATCGTGCCAGTAGGAGATCAGTTTCATCGACGATCCGCCTGTTTCAAAGCCCGACCACTCCCGGAAGACCGGAAATGTCTGATATCTCGACATAGCCATAGTAAGGGTTTGCCGGTTCGTGGCCGCGATTGACCCAGACCTTGTTCTTGATGCCGAGATCGTGTGCCGACATCAGGTCGTAGCGGAACGAGGAGGAGCAGTGAAGAATATCTTCCGGCCCGCAACCCAGCATGTCGAGCATGTACTCGAACCCCTTGAACCGGGGCTTGTAGGCCTGCGCCTGCTCGGCCGTGTAGACGGAATGGAACGGCGCGCCGAGCTTCTCTACATTGAACATGATCTGCGCGTTCATGGCGTTAGACAGGATGACCAGCGGAATTTCCTTGGCGACCTTCGCCAGGCCGGCTGGAACATCTGCATGGGGGCCCCAGGTCGGGACACGTTCATAGACCAACCTGCCGTCGTCAGGGCTGAAGGCAACACCATTGCGCTTGCAGGCCCGCTCGAGCGCGTTGTGGACAACGTCGGCATAAGGCTTCCAGTCACCCATGATCTCGTCGAGCCGATAGGCGGCGAAGTTCTTGATGAACTCCTGCATACGCGGTTCGTCGAGCCGGCTGCCGTAAAGGTCTCGCGCCGCTTCCGCCATCTGGAAATTGGTCAACGTGCCATAGCAGTCGAAGGTGATGTATTTGGGCCTGAAAGAAGCCATGTCCGTCGATCTCCAGTGGAAGCACATTCGCGTTGGGATGTATTTCATCATAGGACGGGTGGCGGCGACCCACCTGACCGAAATCGCCCTCCCAAAAGCAGAAAGTTCCGTATCCACCATCCGGTTTGGCACGCTGTAGCATCTGGTGTGTCGAACGCGGCGCCGCGCGTGACGTGACGCGCGTCCGCCGTGGCGGGCGCCAGCACAAGATGCGGCGCACCCCTCGCGCTACGGTGAAAGATACCGCCGAAGCCGAAGCCTTCAGACGATTTGCGACGCGCCAATGGTCGAGACTTGAGGGCAGACGGAAGGATGCCTCATGCAGCAGGGCGAGATCGAGATTCAGGACTTCGGGCCGGACCATATCGAGGGAGCAGTGGCGCTTTCTCGCCAGGAGAATTGGCCCCATCGCCCGCAGGACTGGCAGATGGCGCTGCGGCTCTCCAGGGGCGTGGTCGCGCTCGACGACCAGGGCCGTGTCACCGGAACCATCCTGGTGACGCCCTACGGCACGGATTGCGCCATGATCAACATGGTGATCGTCGACAAGAACGTGCGTGGCAAGGGGCTCGGGCGCCGGCTCATGGATCAGGCCCTCGCCCTTGCCGGCGACCGTCCGCTGCGGCTCGTCGCGACGACTGACGGCATGCCTCTCTATGAGAAGCTCGGCTTTGTGTCCTCCGGCACGATCCGGCAGCATCAAGGCACGGTTGCAGCGCTCGGCGCACCCGATGGCGTGGAAGCAGCAGGCGCCGGCGATCTGCCTGACATCAAGACGCTGGACCGCGACGCCTATGGCGCCGACCGGGAAGCCCTGATCGATGCGCTGGCCGAACGCGGCCAATTCGCCGTTGTCCGCCGCAACGGCACCATCGAGGCCTATGCCGCGATCCGCCCGTTCGGACGCGGTGAGGTGATCGGACCGGTCATCGCGGAAAGCGCTGACACCGCGAAGGCCCTGATTGGCTTCTTCGCCGCGAGCCGCCCCGGCGCCTTTCTGCGCGTGGATACCGACAGCAGGACCGGCATTGCCGGTTGGCTCGAGGAAATCGGCCTCGCCCATGTCGGCGGAGGCGTGGCCATGGACCGTCCACCCAAGAACGGCGCGGAACAGGCCAGGCCAAAAGTTTACGCCCTCGCCAACCAGGCGCTCGGCTAGGAGGACAACAATGCTCGCCAATTCCCTGATCGAACTCGACCGCGCCCATCTCATCCATCCGGTCTCATCATATCGCGGCCATGAGGCGCTCGGCGTGCGCGTCTTGAAATCGGCGAAGGGCGCGACCGTGACCGATGCGTCCGGCAAGCAACTCGTTGACGGTTTTGCGGGGCTATGGTGTGTCAATGCCGGCTACGGCCACGACAGCATCGTCGAGGCTGCGGCCCGGCAGATGCGCGAGCTCCCCTACGCCACTGCCTATTTCGACCTCGGCTCGGAGCCGGCCATCCGCCTCGCCTCGGAATTGGCTGAGCGCGCGCCCGGGGATCTCAATCACGTCTATTTCACGCTCGGCGGGTCGGACGCGGTCGACAGCACCATCCGTTTCGTCCGCTACTACTGGAATGCCAGGGGCGAGCCGAAGCGCGACCAGTTCATTTCCATCGAGCTGGGTTATCACGGGTCATCGGTGGTCGGCGCTGGCCTGACCGCATTGCCCGCCTTTCACGCCGGTTTCGGCATTCCCTTCGAATGGCAGCACAAGATCCCCTCCCCCTATCCCTATCGCAACCCGGTGGGCGAGGACGCGAACGCGATCATCGCCGCATCGCTCGCCGCGCTGAAGGCCAAGATCGAGGAGATTGGACCGGAGCGGGTCGCTGCCTTCTATGCCGAGCCGATCCAGGGCTCGGGCGGCGTCATTGTCCCGCCGAAGGGCTGGATCAAGGCGATACGCGAACTCTGCCGGAAGTACGGCATCCTGTTCATCGCCGACGAGGTGATCACCGGCTTCGGCCGCACGGGACCTCTGTTCGCCTGCACGGAGGAGGACATCGTTCCCGACTTCATGACGACCGCGAAGGGGCTGACCTCGGGCTATGTTCCTATGGGCGCCGTATTCATGTCTGATCATGTCTACAACGTCATCGCCGACGGCGCGGGCGCTTCGGCGGTCGGCCACGGCTACACCTATTCCGCCCATCCCGTCAGCGCCGCCGTCGCGCTAGAGGTGTTGAAGGTCTATGAAGGCGGCCTGCTGGAGAATGGCATCAAGGCCGGCGCTCGCCTGATGGCGGGATTGGAAAGCCTGAGCGATCACCCGCTCGTCGGCGATGTTCGCGGTCGCGGGATGCTTGCCGCGATCGAACTGGTGGTCGACAAAAAGAAGAAGACACCGCTTCCCGCATCGGCCATGCCGGCGCGGCGCGTCTTCGACAGGGCGTGGGACAATGGCCTGATCATTCGTGCCTTTGCCAACGGGGTTATCGGCTACGCTCCCCCGCTCTGCTGCACCGACGACGACATCGATGCGATCATCGAGCGCACGCGCCGGACGCTAGACCAAACATTGGACGATGCTGATGTCCGCCAGGCCCTGGCATGACGGGCGACAAATACCACGTGTTTCGAAATAGCGCCGGGGCAGACGATTTCGCAATTTTGTGCCGCAGCCCAGCGCCTTTTCGGCGAATCCAGCGCGGGGGAAGTGCCAGACTGCTTATAAGACAAGGCCAGAAGCCCCGAACTTCCGGGTTTTTGAAAAGGCCGATGCCCCGGACAGCACGGAATTTTGTTCTGTTCAGCACCATGCAATTCGGCCGCGCGCAGAGGAGAGCCAGTCTTGGCCAGGGGCTTTAGCGAATTCAAATACATGACCTTCGACATCGTCGGCACGCTGATTGACTTCGAAGGTGGCATCACGACCTGCCTGGCCGGGATTGCCGCCGACGCTGGCGTTTCCGTCGATGGCGAAGCCGCGCTGGCCCTGTATCGGCAGGCCCGCTACATGCCCGATGCGGGCCTGTTCCCCGACGATCTCGTACGTGTCTACATGGTCATCGCGCCGCAACTCGGCCTGCCGGTCGAGGAGAAATATGGCGTGCGCCTACGCGACTCCGCCAGCGCTTGGCAAGGTTTCCCCGACAGCGCGGCGGCATTGGCCGAGCTTGCGAAATCACACAAGCTGATTGCCATGACCAATGCCCGGCGCTGGGCGCTCAATCATTTCGAGAAGCAGTTGGGATCGCCCTTCTTCGCCACCTTCACCGCCGACGATGCCGGAACGGAGAAACCGGATCCGGCGTTCTTCCAGAAGGTCTTCGATTTCGTCGCCTCCCGGAGTGACAGCAAGGACGACATCCTGCACGTCGCGCAAAGCCAGTATCACGACATCGGCATATCCCGGACACTTGGCCTGACCAACTGCTGGATCGAACGCCGGCACGCCCAGAAGGGCTATGGCGGCACGATCGAGCCGGAGCGCTTCACCGCGCCGGACTACCACTTCACCTCAATGGCCGCATTGGCGGCGGCCGTGCGGGAAAGCCTGAAGGAACGAACCTGAGCCCAAGCCCGGAAAGCCGCGACAAGACGAGCATCCCGACCAAACAACCAGAAAGGGGAATACCATGACCGACAAGATCACGAACTGGACCAGCGCAGACGATGCCATGGTCGAAAACGCCATCCGGCGGGGCGCGAGCCGCCGCGAACTTCTCAAGATGCTGTTGGCCGGCGGCGCCGCGGTTGCCGCGGGCAGCCTGGTGCTCGGCCGCGCCACCAATGCCGTCGCCGCCGAGCCGGTTTCCGGCGGAACTTTCAAGGCCGCCGGCTGGTCGTCATCGACCGCCGACACGCTCGATCCGGCAAAGGCTTCGCTCTCCACCGACTATGTCCGCTGCTGCTCGCTCTACAACCGCCTGACTTTCCTCGACAAGGGCGGCGTCACGCAGATGGAGCTCGCCGAGAGCTTCGACAGCAAGGACGCCAAGACCTGGACCGTGAAGCTGCGCAAGGGCGTCACCTTCCACGACGGCAAGGATCTCACGGCCGACGACGTCGTCTTCTCGCTGAAGCGTCATCTTGATCCGGCGGTCGGCTCCAAGGTCGCCAAGATCGCCGCACAGATGACCGGCTTCAAGGCGGTCGACAAGTCGACCGTGGAAATCACGCTCGCCGACCCGAATGCCGACCTGCCGACCATCCTGGCGCTGCACCATTTCATGATCGTCCAGGACGGCACCACGGACTTCTCCAAGGGCAAAGGCACCGGCGCCTTTGTGCTGCAAACCTTCGAACCGGGCGTGCGTTCGGTGGTCACCAAGAACAAGAACTACTGGAAGTCGGGCAAGCCCTATCTCGACTCCTTCGAGTTCATCGCCATCAGCGACGACAGCGCCCGCGTCAACGCCCTGCTTTCCGGCGACATCAATTTTGCGGCCTCGATCAATCCGCGTGCGATGAAGCTCATCGGCGGCCAGCAGGGCTTCGAATTGTCGAAGACGACTTCGGGCAACTACACCGACCTCAACATCCGGCTCGACATGGATCCGGGCAGCAAGTCCGACTTCGTGGCCGGCATGAAGTATCTCGTCAACCGCGAGCAGATCGTCAAATCGGCGTTGCGCGGCCTCGGCGAAATCGGCAACGACCAGCCTGTCTCGCCGGCGAATATCTTCCACAATCCCGACGTCAAGCCGAAGGCTTTCGACCCGGACAAGGCGAAGTTCCACTTCCAGAAGGCAGGCCTGCTCGGCCAGTCCATCCCGGTGATCGCTTCCGACGCCGCGACCTCGTCGATCGACATGGCGGTGATCATCCAGGCCGCCGGCGCGGATATCGGCATGAAGCTCGACGTCCAGCGCGTCCCGGCCGACGGCTATTGGGACAATTACTGGCTCAAGGCTCCAATCCATTTCGGCAACATCAATCCGCGCCCGACGCCGGACATCCTGTTCTCGCTCCTCTACGCTTCCAACGCGCCCTGGAACGAAAGCCAGTACAAGTCCGAGAAGTTCGACAAGATGCTCATCGAGGCGCGCGGCTCGCTCGACCAGGCCAAGCGCAAGGAGATCTATGGCCAGATGCAGGCTATGGTCTCCGAGGAGGCCGGCACCATCATCCCGGCCTACATTTCCAACGTGGATGCCCTCTCCAGCAAGGTGAAGGGTTTGGAGGCGAACCCGCTCGGTGGCATGATGGGCTACGCAATGGCGGAATATCTCTGGCTCGAAGCCTGAGAGACGCCAGCCGGGGGCCGGTCAGCCAGCCCCCGGCAGTTCATTGCGCAAGATTGCTTGGCCGAACAACCGCAGGGAGCGCTTCCATGACGTCTGGGGTTCTCAACCTCGTGCTGAAGCGGCTGGGGATCGCGGCCGTCACGCTTTTGATCGTGCTGTTCGCCGTGTTCTTCGCCACCAGCATGCTACCTGGCGACACCGCATCGATCCTGCTTGGCCAGGCGGCGACTCCCGAGGCCGTCGCCGGCCTGCGCGAGGCCATGCATCTCAACGATCCGGCGATCCTCCGCTTCCTGCTCTGGCTTGTCGGACTGCTCCACGGCGACCTCGGCACCTCCTATGCCAACGAGATGCCGGTCGCGGCGCTGATCGGCGGGCGCCTGGTCAACACCATGAAGCTCGCCGGCATCACCACGCTGCTCTCGGTGCCGCTGGCGCTGACGCTCGGCATCACCGCCGCCATGTTGCGCGGCTCCGTCTATGACCGGACCGTCACCATCCTGTCGATCGGCATCATCTCAGTGCCGGAATTCATGGTCGCGACCCTCGCGGTCCTGCTCTTCGCAGTTTATCTCAAATGGCTGCCGGCGCTGTCCTCGGTCAACGAGGCGCATTCGCTGACCGACCTCGTGCGCATCTATGCAATGCCGGTGATCACGCTCACCTTCGTCATCTCCGCCCAGATGATCCGCATGACCCGCGCCGCGGTGATCGAAACGCTTTCCACGCCTTATGTCGAGATGGCGCTTCTGAAAGGCGCCTCGCGCGGCCGCATGGTGCTGAGGCACGCGCTTCCGAACGCTCTCGGCCCGATCGTCAACGCGGTCGCGCTCTCGCTGTCCTATCTGGTCGGCGGCGTCATCATCGTCGAGACGATCTTCAACTATCCCGGCATCGCCAAGCTGATGGTCGATGCGGTCGCCACCCGCGACCTGCCGCTGATCCAGAGCTGCGCGATGATTTTCTGCCTTGGCTATCTCTTCCTCATCACCGCCGCCGACATCGTCGCCATCATGTCCAACCCGAGGCTCAGATGACGATAGCGCGCTTGACAACCTCCCGACGGTCCTTCCTGGGTCACAGCTACAGCCTGGTCGGCGTCGTGGCCGCACTGGTCATCCTGGCCTGGACGCTCATCGCGATCCTGGCGCCCTACGTCATTCCCCATTCGATCGGCGACATTGTCGACGACGACTATTTCGGCCCGATGCGCCAGGGACTGTGGCTAGGCTCGGACTATCTTGGGCGCGATATGCTCTCGCGGGTTCTGATGGGCGCCCGCTACACGGTCGGCATATCGCTCGCCGCCGTCTCAATCGCCTGTTTCTCAGGTGTCGTGCTGGGGATGATCGCGGCCGTCACCGGTGGCTGGCTCGACACCTGCCTCAGCCGCTTCCTGGACGCCATGAACTCCATTCCCAGCAAGCTGTTCGGCCTTGTTGTCGTCGCCGCGGTCGGCTCGTCGATCCCGGTGCTGATCCTGACGCTGGCCGTCATCTATATCCCCGGCGCGTACCGCTTCGCGCGCGCGCTCGCCGTCAACATCAATACCATGGACTTCATCACCGTCGCCCGTGTCCGTGGCGAGAGCACCGCCTACCTCATCGGCTCCGAAATCCTGCCCAACATCATCCGCCCTGTGCTTGCCGACTTCGGGCTGCGCTTCGTCTTCATCGTGCTGTTGCTCTCCGGCCTGTCCTTCCTGGGGCTCGGCCTGCAGCCACCGCTCGCCGACTGGGGCGCGCTGGTGCGCGAGAACATCGGCGCCCTGCCCTTCGCGGCCCCCGCCGTCATCGTGCCGTCGCTGGCAATCGCCAGCCTCACCATCAGCGTCAACCTGCTGATCGACAACCTGCCGCAGAAGATCAGGGACCGGGACGCATGAGCAATCTCGTCGAGGTCAGAAACCTGAGGATCGAGGCGAAGACCGACTCCGGACGGCTTGTCGAAATCATCAAGGGCGTCAGCTTCGACATCGCCGACGGCGAGATCGTTGCCCTGATCGGCGAGAGCGGCTCCGGCAAGACGACGGTAGCGCTCTCGCTCATGGGCTATGCGCGGCCCGGCTGCCGGATCGTCGGCGGCGAGATCAGCGTCAACGGCAAGAACATGGTTGCCCTTTCCGAAAAGGAACGCGCCAGCCTGCGCGGCACCGACATTGCCTATGTTCCGCAAAGTGCCGCCGCCTCGTTCAACCCCTCCTCCACGATCATGGAGCAGGTCATCGAGGTCACGCGCATCCACAAGCTGATGCCACCCGAGCAAGCGCGCCAGCGCGCGGTCGAGCTGTTCCGGGCCTTGTCGTTACCAGATCCGGAAGGGATCGGCGCGCGTTATCCGCACCAGGTTTCGGGCGGGCAATTGCAGCGGCTTGCCGCGGCCATGGCGCTCATCGGCGATCCCAAGCTGATGATCTTCGACGAGCCGACGACAGCACTCGACGTGACGACGCAGATCGACGTGCTGAAGGCATTCAAGTCGGTCATGCGGGCGGGCGGGATAGCGGGTGTCTATGTTTCCCATGACCTCGCGGTCGTGGCCCAGATCGCCGACCGCATCGTGGTGCTGAAGGGCGGCGAAGTGCAGGAGACCGGCACTACCGCGGCAATCCTTTCGGCTGCCCAGCACCCCTACACGCGCGAACTGCTGGCCGCCTTCGAACCGAAGCCGCGGCAAGCACATGCAGACGCGGATGCCGGGACGAAACAGCTGCTGCGTATCGACAATGTGACGGCCGGCTACGGCGCGGTGCGGGATGACGGACTGCCGCTGATCCGCGCGGTCGATTCCGTCAGCCTCGTTGTCGAGAAAGGGCGCAATCTCGGCATCATCGGCGAATCCGGCTGCGGAAAATCGACGCTGGCGCGCGTCATCGCCGGCATCCATCCCGCGGCCGCCGGTGACATCGTCTTCAACGGTGAGGAACTGCAGCGTGCCGCCAGGAAACGCAGCCAGAACCAGCTGCGCGAGATGCAGATTGTGTTCCAATATGCCGATACCGCGCTCAATCCGGCCAAGCCGGTGGAAGACATCATCTCCCGCCCGCTGGCCTTCTATCACCGGCTCGACAGGCAGGCGCGCTCGAAGCGCGTCAACGAACTGCTCGACATGGTGCGCCTGCCCAAGACGCTGCGCTACCGTCACCCATCGGAGCTCTCGGGCGGCCAGAAGCAGCGCGTGAACTTCGCACGCGCGCTGGCGGCCGACCCCAAGCTCATCATCTGCGACGAAATCACCTCGGCGCTCGACACGGTGGTGGCGTCCGCCGTGATCGAGCTGCTCAAGGAACTTCAGCGCGAGCTAGGCCTCTCCTACATCTTTATCAGCCACGACCTCTCCGTAGTCGAGGCCATCTGCGACGAGATCATGGTCATGTACAATGGCGAGCGGGTGGAGCAGATCACGCCCGACAGGCTGACGGCGCCCACCCATCCCTATTCCAAGCTTCTGTTCTCCTCGGTGCCGAAGCTTGACCCGACCTGGCTGGACGGCCTCGTCCGCGACCCCGAACTCGTCAGCCAGTACGGCCACCGCTGACTACATCGACAAACGGGCCACCGTTTCAGGAAGCAGCCGCCTCACCTGGGAAACAGGCTGGGTAGCGGCATGTGCGCCTTGACGATGGGAGACTTCAGCACCACAAAGCTGAAATACTTGTCGATGCCGATATCCATGTCGGTCAGCCGTTCCATGATCGTCTGGTACTCGCCGATACCGGCGGTCACGAATTTCATCAAATAGTCGTAGCCGCCCGACACGAGGTGGCATTCGATGACCTGGTCGATCTTCTCGACAACGGCGAGAAAGCGGGCGAAGTCCACCTGGCGATGGTTCTTCAAGGTGATTTCGGTGAATACGGTCAGCGTCTGGCCGAGCTTGCCGATATTGACCTGTGCGGAATAGCCCTCGATGTAGCCTTCCGACTGGAGTTTCTTCACCCGCATCAGGCACGGGCTTGGCGACAGATGCACCAGATCGGCCAATTCCACATTGGTTATGCGGCCGTTCTTCTGCAACTCGTAGAGGATCTTGATATCGATCCGATCCAGTTTCACGGCCGTCTCCGCAGAACGCACGCCACAGCACAAAATGCTGCCTTGCCAATAGCCATTGACACTACCACAGCCCGCTGGCCTGTCCATCCAAGCGAAACCGCTTTGAAACGCAGCGACTCCCGATTTCAGCCGAGCTGCCGGAATAAAATTCTGCTTCGGCCTCAACTGCAGCAGCGGCTGCCTGCGCAACGCGCTAAATTGGCGCTTCAGGGTAGAGAGACCATGCGCGCGCAGCTACAGCAAATCGAGACATCTGGCGAACTGCCCCAGTCCGCGGACGCGGTGGTGATCGGCGGTGGCATCGTCGGCGTCTTTGCCGCCTACTATCTGGCCAGGCGCGGCATGAAGGTCGCGCTTGTCGAAAAGGGGCGCATCGGCGCCGAACAATCCTCGAGAAACTGGGGATGGTGCCGCCAACAGAACCGCGACGCCCGCGAACTGCCGATGGCGACCCGCAGCCTCGATCTGTGGGACAGCTTCGCGGCGGAAACCGGGGAGGACACCGGCTTTCGCCGTTGCGGCCTGCTCTATCTCAGCAATGACGAGGCGGAACTGGCCGGCTGGGCGCGCTGGCGTGACTTTGCAAGGACGGCCGGCGTCACCACGCTCATGCTCGACGGCGGCGAGGCCAGCGAGCGGGGCCGCGCTACGGGGCGAACATGGAAGGGCGGTGTCTTCTCGCCGACCGACGGCACAGCCGACCCGTCGCGCGCCGCGCCGTCTGTCGCCCGTGCCATCCCCAAGCTGGGCGGCACCGTGCATCAGAATTGCGCCGCGCGCGGTATCGAGACCGAGGGCGGCCGCCTGAGCGGCGTGGTCACCGAAAGCGGAACGATCCGGACGAAGCTGGCCGTCCTAGCCGGCGGTGCCTGGGCCTCCTCTTTTTGCCGGCAGTTCGGCTTCCGCTTTCCGCAGGCGTCGATCCGTTCCTCCATCCTGTCCGTCTCGCCCGGTGCTGAAGGTCTGCCGGATGCGCTGCACACGGCAAGGATCTCGGCCACACGTCGCGGCGACGGCGGCTACACGCTCGCCATAAGCGGACGCGGCCGGGTGGACGTGACGCCGCAGCAGTTGCGCTTCTCGTCGCAGTTCCTGCCCATGTTCCTGAAGCGCTGGCGCAGCCTCGTACCCGGCGGTCTGCAGGGCATGCGCTCGGGCCACGAAACGCTCGGTTGCTGGCGGCTCGACCAACCGACACCGATGGAGCGGATGCGCATCCTCGATCCGGCCCCGGATCAGGCGACCATCCGCCTGACCCATGCCCGAGCGCTCGAACTCCTGCCCGACCTCAGAAAGACCAGGATCAGCGCGGCCTGGGCAGGTTACATCGACAGCACGCCGGACGGCGTGCCCGCCATCGGCGAGATCCAAACGGTGCCGGGCTTCTTCCTGGCTGCCGGATTTTCGGGACACGGCTTCGGCATCGGCCCGGGCGCCGGTCACCTCGTCGCCGATCTGGTGACCGGGTCGGAACCGATCGTCGATCCGAATTCCTATGATCCGCGGCGCTTCGACTCTTCGGCCTGGGGGAAGGTCGCCGATTTCTAATACGTGATCCATGTCTTCCTGGTGTGGACTCCGGAATTGCATCAGCCGTCCCGGACGAAGGCACCGACAGGCGCCGGCCGGACAGGCGCCTGTCCGCGAAACCGGCCGACAGCGTCGGCCGCACAGCCGGCCTGCGCCGCCACGAGTTCGACGGCAGCCAACTGGCAGTAGCGTCCCTGGCATCGCCCCATGCCGACGCGCGATAGCGATTTCACCCTGTTGGCCTCGCCGCCACCGAAATCCACGCTCTGGCGTACGGCTCCGGCTGTCACGTTCTCGCAGCGACAGACGACCGCTTCATCGGGAAGTGCCCTCGCCATCGCTGCCGGCCAGGGAAAGGCGCAAGCCAGGCCGCGGGCAAAGCGCTCGAGCCGTGCCAGCTTGCGCAAGTCGACGCCGGTGGCGGACGCAGGAATTCCGAGATCGGCAAGGCATGCCGCAGCCGCGAGACGCCCAGCGATCTCCGCGCCGTCCGCTCCCAGAAGACGAACCCCATCGCCCGCCAGGTAAACTCCGTTGCCGGCACGACCCATCTGGTCGGTCCTTGGCAGCCATTGCCGCCATTGCTCGTCATAGGTGAAGGTGCATCCCGCAAGGTCGGCCAGATGCGTCTCTGCCCGCAAGTGCCAGCCCATGCCGATCATGTCGCAAGGGGTGCGGTGCTCCCGGCCGCCGGCGTCGCGCCAGCGCATCGCCGCGACACCTTGCTCGTCGGCCTCGATCCGTTCGAGCGTCACACCCGCATGGTAGCGGCCGCCGAGCCTTGCTCGCAGGGCCATGCCGCGCAGCGCAACCAATGGCCGGGCAGCAAGTCCCCAGACCGCCCCTCGCATCTGCTGGCGCCAGGGCGAGGTGTCCAACACCGCCGCAACATCCGCTCCGGCCTTGACAAGCTGGGCGCCGACCAGCGTCAGCAGTGGCCCTGATCCCGTCAGCACGATCCGCCGCCCAAGCGACACGCCCTGCGCCTTGAGCGCGATCTGCGCCGCGCCGAGGCTGTAGACGCCGGCGCTCTGCCAGCCCGGCACCGGAGCGACACGGTCGGATGCGCCGGTGGCAAGGATCAGGCGGTCATAGAAGACCACCTGCACACCACCCTCCCCCAGCACGTGCAGCCGACCCTCATGCACTGCGATGACCGAGCTCGCCGCACAATGGGTGAGCCGCCCCTCTGCGGATAGCCGGTCGAAGAGCGAATGCAGCGCTTGCGCCTTCGCCGCCTCCGACCCGTAGAGTTGCTCCGGTGTGCGGGTGAAGCCGGCGGACGGGCGGCGATAGATCTGTCCGCCTGCGCGCTGCCCTTCGTCGATCACCACCGGGTGGAGCCCGGCCTCCACAAGCGTCGCGGCGGCCCTTATGCCAGCCGGACCGGCGCCCACGATCACGATCCGCGGCGGCGGGGTCTCGCTCACGGCCAGTGCTCCGGTGGCATCGTGCGCAACCGCATGCCTTCGCTAAGAAGTGTCGAGCACGCCCGCAGGCGCGGTCCCTCGTCCTGCCATACCCAGCAATCCTGGCAGGCTCCCATCAGGCAGAAGCCGGCGCGCGGCTCTGGTCCGAACTCGGACTTTCGCAACGCCTGCCCTGACGCCAACATGGCGGTCAGCACGGTGTCGCCCGCCAGTGCACTGCGCATCTGCCCGTCGAGAAAGAAATGCAACTGCGCCCGGTCGCGCTCGGCCAGCCGGACGATGCGGCCGGCGGTGATCATTCCGCTGCCTCTCGCACGGGGCGAGGACGCGGCAGTTCGGGGAACCGCTCGCAGGCCGCATCGAACGCCGCCTGGACGCCCTCCGGCCCCGAACGTCCCTTCATGCGGCGGAAGATCTCCGTCTTGGCGAAGAACCGCCAATGGATCGGCAAGTCCCTCAGTATGGCGGTGAGCCGGTCATAGGCCGCTGGGGTCCACTGCGCTTCGTAACCGTCGCGCTCCGGACCGAAATGGAAATGGCCGGAGGTCGGCCCCTGCAGCGCGCGCAGCCTTTCCGTCGCCTGCTCGTCGACCTCGCCGTTGCGGATGACGACGCCATAGTCGCGCTCGGCAGCCGTTGGCGAGACATAGCCTCGCTTCACATCCTGCGCGACCCGCCAGGGCTCGCGCAGATGGGGATCGCCGCGCCCGCCGCCTCCGGCGGAACGGATATCGAGCACGTCGCCGGGCTGAAGCACCGCAGTGTCGATGTTGCCCAGCCGCAGCTCGTGCTCGGTCCCCGGATTGACGAGCATGTCCGACAGGCCGGCCGCCTTGCCGCCCAGCACACCCCAGGGACGAAAGAAGCTGCGGTCCCGGTTTCGCGCCGTGATCCTGGAATCGGGGGCGAAGACACGGAAGGCCATATCGGTCGCCAAGCCGCCGCGCCAACGGCCCGCACCGCCGCTGTCCCTGGCGAGCCCGTATTTCACGAATTCGACCGGAGTCTCGGTCTCGGTGATCTCGATCGGCGTGTTCTTGAGATAGGCCGCATCGGCACCCGATCCGTTGGTTCCGTCGCGATGCGGCATGGCGCCGCCGCCGCCCACGACGGGATTGACCGCGGCGATGACGGACCGGCTGGTCCGCTCGTCCGTGGTCATGACATTGACGATGCAGTTGTTGCCGGCGGGTGCCGCTGGCAGGCGCTCCGGCACGGCTTGCGAGAAGGCGCCGAAGATGACCGACCGCAGCCGGGCACAGGTGAGCGAGCGCATGCCAACCGCGGCAGGGTATACCGGGTTGAGCACCGAACCTTCCGGCGTGATGCAGGTGAAGGGCCTGGTGAGGCCCGTATTGAGCAGGATCTTCTGGTTGAGCGGGTAGAGCACATAGTAGACGCCCACCAGCAGCATAGTGTGGCGCGGGTCGCCGCCTGAAGGCACGTTGAGCGAGGAGCCGAGTTGCGGATCGGAGCCGGTGAAGTCGAGGACCGCTTCGTCGCCCCTGATCGTCAGCGTCAGCTTCAGCCGGCAGGGATTGGCCTCGACCGAATCCTCGTCGGCATAGTCCGCGAATTCCCACGTCCCGTCGGGCATGGATCGCAGCACATCCCGCGCCTGCGCCTCGGCATGGTCGAGAAGCGCGGAAACGCCTTCGATGAAGCCGGCCTTGCCGAACTTCCTCACCATCGCCTGGATCTTGCGCTCGCCGGTGTTGAGTGCCCCGACCAGCGCCTTGATGTCGCCGATGTTGAGGTCGGGCTTGCGCACATTGGTGCTCATGATCCGCAGGATCGTTTCGTCGAAGACGCCTTCGTTCACAAGCTTCATCGGGGGAAAGCGGATACCTTCCTGATGGATTTCGGTCAGCGCCCGGCTGAGCGAGGCCGGCACCGCCCCTCCCATGTCGGTGTTGTGGATATGCCCTCCGGTCCAAGCGACGATATCGTCATCGACGAAGACCGGCTTCCACAGATGCGTGTCGGGCGCGTGCGTGGCGACGTGGCCGGAATAGGGATCGTTGGTGAAGGCGACGTCTCCCGGCCGGTAGTCGTCGACCATCGCGATAGCGCGGTGATACGAAAGCCCCGGATACCAGGTGGCGCCGAGGTCCATCGGCACGGCGAAGGTCGCCCCTGAACGGTCCATCAGCATCACCGTAAAGTCCTGCGTTTCCTTGACGAAGGCAGAGTGCGCGGTGCGGTGCAGCGTGTGGGCCATGTTCTCGGCCGCGGCGCGGGCATGGTTCGCCAGAACCTGCAGGTTTGTCCGGTCAAACATGGCTTACTCCGGGAAGGTCAGTAGAAGGTTGAGATGGCGGTCGACCCTTGCCTGCGCTCCGGCGGGAATGGCGAAGGTGGTGTCTTCCTGAACGACCACGGCAGGCCCGTGGAACGTGCTGCCCGGCACGAGGGCCTGCCGGTCGTGGAGGTCGACGGTTTCGAGGCTCCCGCCCGTGTAGACCGGGAGACGGCGCGCCGGAATGGCCGGGGCGTCGATCACGTCGACCGCCGGGAAGTGGAGTTTCGGCCCCGCGCCCACTGCGGACAGCCGGACATTCACAAGTTCGATCTCGCCGTCCGGGTCGTGGAAATCGTAGAGCTGCTCATGGGTGAGGTGGAAGGCTCGCGCGATGTCGGCCGCATTGCCGTCCGTCAGCCATTCCGGCTGAAGGACGACCTCGATCTCATAACTCTGCCCGACATAGCGCATGTCGCAGGATAGGCTGAGTTCGGCCGCCCCCTCATGCCCCTGCGCGGCGAGCCAGTCGCGACCCTCTTGCGCGAGGGCCTCGAAGGCATCGCGAATTCCTGCAAGCGACATGCCCGACAGCGGGCTGAAGATGGTGCGAATGAAGTCCCCGCGCAGGTCCGCCACGAGCCCGCCCAGCGCCGACACCACGCCGGGACGGCGGGGCGCCATGACACGCTTCATCCCGAGTTCGCGGGCAAGGAAGGCGCCGAGCATCGGGCCGCCGCCGCCGAAGGGCATTAGCGTGAAATCGCGCAAGTCCACGCCGGCGCGCGAGGCGAGCTTCTCGACCTCGACGAACATCTCCGACACCGCGATGTCGAGGATCGCCTGCGCGGTCTGCTCGACTGGACGGCCGAGGCGGGCGGCAAGTTCGCCGATTGCGCGATGCGCCAGCCCGGTATCGATCCTGAGCTGGCCGTAGGCCATGTCGCTGTGACCAAGCCATCCACACACCACCATGGCGTCCGTCACCGTCGGCCGCTCGCCGCCACGGCCATAGCATGCAGGTCCTGGCGTCGAGCCGGCCGACTCCGGCCCGACGCGCAACACCCCTTGCGCGTCGACGCTGGCGATCGAGCCGCCGCCGACGCCGATCGAGCTCACCGACACGGAAGGGATATGAAGCGGAAATTCGCCGATCAGTTCACCGGTGCCGAACTGCGCCTCGCCGCCGATGATGAGCGCGAAGTCGGCCGAGGTCCCGCCTATGTCGAGGGTAAGGACCTTGTCCTCGCCTGCCTGGCGCGCCAGCCACGAGGCGCCGATGACGCCGGAGGCCGTTCCCGACAAAAGCATGTTCACGCAGGCACGCTTGCCTTCGGCAGCGTTCATCAGCCCACCATTCGACTTCGTCAGCATCGGACGGGCCGGCACGCCGCGGTCCTTCAGCCGCTCTTCCAGCGCCGTCAGATAGCCCGAGACGCGCGGATGGACATAACCATTGAGAATGGCGGTCGAGCTGCGCTCGTATTCGCGGATGACCGGCCACACCTCGGCGGAGGAGAAGACGAAGAGGTCGGGCGAAAGACGCGCGATCGTCGCCTTGACGGAGGTCTCCTGCGCAGCATTGCGCCATGAATGGAGGAAGGAGACGATGATCCCTAGCGCCCCATTCGCTTTCGCCGCCGCCACCGCGCTGGCCACCGCCGCCATGTCCGGTGCCTGGGATTCGCTTCCATCGGCACGCATGCGGACCGGAATTCCGAACACCATGTCGCGCGAGATCAGTGGGTCCGGCCGCGCGCAGAACAGCGAATACATGTCCGGCATTCGCAGCCGTGCGAGTTCGATCACGTCCTCGAAACCGGCATTGGTGAACAGCGCTAGCGGCGCACCCTTGCGCTGGATGATCGTGTTGATGCCGACCGTCGTGCCGTGCACGAAGCGCGTCATGCGCCCAGGATCAAAGCCTTCGCGTTCGGCCAGAAGGGTGAGGCCCGTCATCAGCTCGGCGCCCGGATCTTCCGGCGTCGTCAGCACTTTCAGCGAGGCGACGCGACCGGAACGGGCTTCGAGCGCGCAGAAATCGATGAATGTCCCGCCAATATCGACGCCGACCTTCCAGTCGGCCCCGTTTTGCGCTGCATCCGCCGCGATGGCACTGTCCATGATACGTCCCTTCCTGTCTGCCACACGCAAAACTGGCATGACCGGATGGTGCGGGTCCAAGACGTATGATGAGCAAAGATATAAGTCTTGCTTATGCGTTCACGCGATGCTCATCCAAGACGGCGGAACAGGCGGCGCGGATTTCGTCGCGCATCATCTCATCGGCCCGCGAAAGAGCCCGTGTGCGCGAGGTCAGCAGCGCGATCGGAAATTCCGGCCCCGCGGCGAGCGGCCTGACGGCAAGCCCGGCAAACTGGTGCCACGGCAACAGCGCATCGACCAGCGCGATGCCCAAGCCAGCCTGGACGAAGCCGACGGCGGAGATGGATACGTCGATCTCGAGCGACGGCGAAAGCACCACGCCCTGTGCGCGGGCCGCATGGGCCAGTTCGTCGGCGGGACGGGTGTTGCCACGATAGGATATCAACTCCTCGCCGGCCAGATCGGCGAGCGTCAGTTCGGCTTTCTTTTGCAGCGCATGCCGGGCGGGCAGCAGGCATGCGAAGCCGACGCTGCCGATCACCTCGGCCTCAATGTCCGGAGGGAGCCGGTCGTCCATGGCCACGCCGAGGCTGGCATCACCGGCGCGCAGCATGTCGACGATGGCGGCGATCGGCGCGCTATGAGCACGCAACATCATGTTGGGATGCTCGGCCCGGAATTTGGTGAACGCACGCGGCAAGATAGCCATGGCCGGCGGAGGTGAGGCGGCGACCCGCACCAGCCCTGCCCGACCCAGGCGTAGATCGGTGGTCTTGCGGCGCAAGCCTTCAAGCCCCGCCGACAACCTCTCGGCATCAGGGAAGATTTCGAGCGCCTCCGGGGTCGGTCGCAACCGGCCTTTCACCCGCTCGAACAGGGTGAAGCCGAGTTCGTCCTCGGCGTGGAGCAGGATCTGGCTCAAAGCAGGCTGGGAGATGTTCAGCATCCGCGCCGCGGCGGTCACCGTGCCCGCGCGCATGACGGCGATGAACACTTCGAGCTGCCGGGCCCGCATTGCCACTCCATAGGTAAAGCTTATGGCTTCTGTCCAAACCCATCTTTGACGCAATACCGTGGTGCGGACAAGATTGGTCAAGGATTCAATGCAAGAGGGCGCCATGGATGTGATCGTGCTGGGCGGCGGGCTGATGGGAACGGCTTCAACCTATTTCCTGGCCCGGCGCGGCGCGCGCGTGACGCTGATCGATCGCAACCGGATCGGCACCGGAGCAACCGTCGCTTCCTTCGGCAACATCCGGCGCACGGGGCGTCATCCGTCCCAGCTTCCGCTGGCCCATCGCTCGCTCAGGCTGTGGGGCGAGGCCGAAAAAATGCTTGGCCGCGACGTGGAATTCCGCGCTACCGGCCATATCCGGCTGGTCTTCGATGAAGATAGCCTCGCCGACATGCGGGCCTACGCCAAGGCGGCGCGCCCCGAGGGGCTTGAACTGGAGGAACTCAGTCCACGCGAAATTCGTGCCCGCTTTCCCGGCCTCGGTCCCGAAGCGATCGCGGCATCATTCTCTCCGCAAGATGGCAGCGGCAATCCGCGGCTGATCGCGCCTGCCTTTGCCGAGGCAGCCCGTAAGCTCGGTGCGGAGATCATCGAAAGAGCGGAGGTCGAGAAGATCGCTCACACGGGCTCCGGTTTCCTTGTCGCCAGCTCGAAAGGTAAATTCGCCGCCGGCTGCCTGCTCAACACCGCCGGAGCCTGGGGCGCGCGCATCGCAGCGCAGTTCGGCGAAGAGGTCCCGCTCGACGCCTATGGCCCGCAAATGGGCGTGACCGAGCCGCTGCCGCATCGGATCCTGCCGGTGGTCGGCATCTGGACGCGCGACAAGGACCATGGCGCCTATCTGCGTCAGGTCGAGCGCGGCAACATCGTCTTCGGCGGCGCAGCCGAGAGAGTGCCGGTGGATCTCGATCCCGGCCATGCGAGCGCCGACCCCATGCGCCTGCCGATGCAACTGCGTGCCGTCGCGCGGCTGTTGCCGGCGATCGCGCAAGTCGCGATCATCCGCACTTGGTCCGGCTGCGAGGGCTATGTGCGGGACATGCTGCCGGTCATGGGACGCTCGGCGACGACGCCAGGCCTGTTCCACGCTTTCGGCTTCAGCGGACACGGCTTCCAGCTCGGTCCGGGCGTGGGCGATGCCATGGCCGAGCTCATCATGACCGACCGCTGCGAAACGCCGCTCGACGATTTCCGGGTCGATCGCTTCGCCCGCGCAGCCTGAAGAAGCAGCAAAGGACAGAGGCGTAGTGAGCTTTGGCGGCAGACGGGATCGCACCGCGTTGTGATCAAACTTGTCCTATGCGATCGTGCTGCCACTTTCCCGCGCGAGCGCCGGCTCCCCTGCTGATGCTTTGGCTATTAACTGTACCTCTTTTTGGATGTTGACGCTTAATCAGGAAATGGCGACGCCGTTGGGGCTAAAGGGGAACGCAGCGCGGCCGGAATAGTCGTCGCAACTACCGTTGTTTGGCCAAGATCTGTCTGTGGACCGCCATGTTGATAGCTGGCCGTTTGAGGGACTTATGCGTTGACAATAGACGTTTATTAAAACAAGCATATCGATCGTTCAACAAGTTTAAATGGAGATTAGATAGTCGTCTGACGCGGCACATATGCCAACGCAACTGCGACATCGCTTCAAAATACTCCGCCAACCGGAGACGATCCCTGCGGCCTTGCCGAAAATACGACCATCTTCACTTCCACGCCGCAGGCCGCTGTTTCTGTCGATCCGTTGAGCAATGCAGCCGGGATCGGACTTTGCCCTATCGATGATTGGTTTCCAGCCTCGGCCGACACAAAGAGACCCGGGGGGCGCCGATTGTAAGGTTTCAGCCGACATCGGGTATTCGGCGGGCTCGCCAGCGTGGGCCTTTGGTGTCGGTACAAATGTCATTGCCCTGAACGCGAACTCATTGGTCCTGGCACGCTCGCCCGGCATCAACCCGTTTGTTGTTGGCGAAGGCGAACTTGCTTGCACAGCTTCACAATTTTTGAGCGACCCCGCCACAAGCGGCAGGTCGACGTCGGCAGTTCTTGACCTACAAGAACAACGAGCGAAATAGGGGTTAGGACATGGCAACGACCATTGGCACGATCGGCAACGACAATCTGGTCGGCGGTAGCGGAGACGACGTGCTTTTGGGGGGCGCTGGAAGCGACCGCCTGAAGCCTTATGGCAAGACCATATGCGGGAGGTTACCCGGGCGGCTATCGACCTGCCTAGCTTCACACACGTATTGGGCGCTTGTTCGCTTGCGCATCACCGGGTATCCAATTAATTGAAACCGAAGAGGACTTGGCTGCCTCTGCAGGTGAAAAGTGCTGACCTTCCCAGGGTTCTATCTCGCGTCGTGCCTGCTCGCGCTTGTTGCGCTCGTCGCCGTTCTCGAGCTCAGCCTGCTTCCGGCACTGCTTTCGGGCCTTCTCGTGTTCAACCTCGTTCATTTCGCCGCACCGATGCTCCATCGAATCGGGGTCTCCAGCAGCCTGACGAAAAGCCTTGCACTGACCTTGGTGGCATTGATTTTCATGCTCCTGATAGCCGCTGCTATCTTTAGCGGCGTGTCGCAATTGACTGGCGGTTCGGAGAATGTCGTGACGCTCCTCAAGAAGATGGCCGAGATCATCGATACCGCGCGCGTCCATCTCCCAACCTGGGCGATGGAGTATTTTCCGTCGAACATCGAGGAACTGGAAGTGTTCGCTGCCCGATGGCTCCGCGAACATGCCGGCCAGCTTCAACTCGTCGGTCGGGATGTCGGCGTCCTGGTGGTCCACATTATCGTCGGCATGGTGATCGGCGGCTTGATCGCGGTAAGCTCGGCGGCGCCATCGGGCGAGCCCGGCCCATTGGCGGACGCGCTGGCGGATCGTGTCAACTTACTGAGCAAGGCCTTTCGCAACATCGTGTTCTCGCAAATCCGGATTTCGGCGTTGAATACGTTTCTAACTTCGATCTATCTCGTCGCTGTTCTGCCGTCCTTCGGCATCGATCTGCCATTCATCAGGACGATGATAGCGCTGACTTTCGTCGCCGGCCTTCTGCCGGTCATCGGCAATCTGATCTCCAACACGGTGATCGTGGTTGTCAGCCTCAGCATCTCCTTCCTTGCAGCGCTAGGCTCGCTTGCCTTTCTCATCGTCATTCACAAGCTCGAATACTTCGTAAACGCCAAGATTATCGGTTCGCGGATCAATGCGCGTGCCTGGGAGCTTCTTCTGGCGATGGTTTTCATGGAGGCCTGGTTCGGTATGCCGGGTCTTGTCGCTGCGCCGATCTATTATGCCTATCTGAAGGCTGAACTGACGATGCGCGGGCTGATCTAGGGTTACAGCAACTGGCGATTTGATGACGCAAGCATGCCGTGCGCGAATACAGAGCTTGAGCTTGAACCACGATTGCCGTTCCATAGATTATGTTCTGCGACTTCAGCGACAGGCTAAAGCGCCAGAAGCAGCCAATCGAATGCGACTTCGCACATGACGGCAGTTGGCCGAAAGCGGAATGGCGGCTTTTGGTACGCGAAGGACGATAGCGGACGTTCTGCCCAGTCAGACCAAGGTCTGGAGCTGATCTGATGCAGGCCGCAGTGGACTCGAAGTGGTACTCGCAAACGCGCAGGCAATCTCCCTGACTGCGAAGTGCCGGCGGGACGTTTGGCGCAGTAAGTTTTGCGCTCGCAACCTACGCAGATTAGGCGTACCGTTGGCATATTGTCGGCTGCTAATACATGAGCCGGCGACTGAGAGCGCAAGACTCCCGCATCGGACTAGGCGCGCTAGGTTCCACAACTACTCGTCGCGCTCACCAAGTGGCGCGATACCCCGGTGGAACATCTCGATGCCGACCGACTCCGCGTCATTGTAGAGGGTATTTTCGCGACCAACAGGACTGTCGCAAAACACATCCTGATAGCGATCAAGAAGCTTCTATGGGTGGCGATTCATGTCGAGAAATGGATCAAGCCGCAGGACGACCCGTCATTGTCGATCCGTGTCCGCATACCCAAGTCCACAGCCAATCCGGCTTGGCCAATTACGATCCGTGAGAGATTCGAGGCACGGCACCCGATCGGAACGGCCGCGCGTACCTGCTATGCGCTGGCTTCTGGCTCGGCAATCGGCGTGGGGACGTCGCGGCGCTCGATTGGGAGCATCTCGTGGTCGAGGAAATAGAACATTTCGACGGCTCAGTGGAGGTGATCGAGGCCTTCGACTTCCGGCACCGAAAGAATCGCAACCGCCACGGTGGCCGCGAGATGTTCATTCCCATCGTGGACAAGCTGGCCCAGGCCTTGGCGCCGCTGGATCGGTCGGAAGGCGGCGTCGTGCTGAAGAATGCCTATGGGCGCCCATACACGGAAAAAAGCTTTACCGGTATGATCGCACACAGGAACAAGCAGGCTGACATTCCCCAAGGATACACCCTGCATGGTCTTCGCCGCACGTTCGGCACTTATCTGGCAGAGTGCAACATCCAAGCGCGCGCAATCATGGAGGCAATGGGCCATTCCTCGATGACAGTGACCGACGAATACGTTCGCGAGGCGAACAAGAAGCGGATGGCCGTCGATATCGCCCGAGCGAGACGGGTCAGCTCGCATTCGTCTTTTAACCAGCAAGTGGCGGACTTGGTGCGATCACAGCTTCCGGTTTTCTTTCACTGATCGATATGATCCCGTGCTTGAAGAAGACGGTGCTGGTTTCGCTGCCAGGAGCGCCTAATTCTGCCGAAACGACGACGAGCTCGAAGTGTCCTTTTGAGCTGAGCTGATCCACAAGGCTTTCCAATGGTGCATTTTCGCTCTGGCCGAGATGCTGTCTTCCGTCAATCGTGGTCACAATAACATCAGTCATACTGACCTCCTACCAGCCTGTCAGGACAACGAAGTCACAGGCTCGACAGACGGTCCAGACCGTGGGGTCCTGCTCTCTTCGGCCATCACCAACAGCGCTTCAAGGGTCACTGCAATGCCCGACATCAGCGCGGAGATATCGGTGTTGCCGCCGGGCAAGGCGAGTTCATCCGCCCTGGTTTGCATGCTGGTGCTGAGTTCCTTCAATTTCAGGCGCAGATCGTCGTCCATGACTTTCCTCCGTTAGCTGGAGGCCTAACGTGTCTATGAACGGGAAGTTGCCCCGCACGCGTCTAAAAGACTGATTTTAGCCGTTTAGGTCCTTGGTTTTCACAAGGACCTTCCTTGGCTTCCCGTAAAGCGCGTGTAGCTTGTCCGCGACCGCCATTACCGTAGGGAATGCGGCATAGAAGGTCGTCATGGTGTCGCCTGTAAGGCCGTTACGAGAAGCGTAGTCCTCCAAGGCTTCTTGCGAAACGGTCAAGGTGAACGTGCCACCATCTTGGTCCCATACTAGAACCTCTACACCGCCCGCATTTATGTAGGGTTCATTCTTGCGCCTATGATCCAGCAGGGTAGCACCATACTGCGCCCACAGCTGCTCGCAGTCGTTTGCCCTCAGGCTTGGCGTACCCGGTTTGCCATAGAATACCATCGCTGCCCGGACGTCATATCCAAGCACCGCTGCATTGGCGACGAACTGGATGGCGTTCCCGAGGCGAGTGGTGCCGAGCTTGACTTCCGTTTTGCTCGCGAGGTCAATCACACCAATGATTTCGGCTTCGTTATTCCTGGCAGCCAACACCGAGCATACAGCCGCGAGCATATGACCCTCCGCTAATATCTTAACCTCCAGGAGCCGGCTTGTTCCTCGCCGCTACTAGCCCACCTGCAAACCAACACAGACAGCCGGCCCAACCGGGGCCGCTGATACCGTCGGCGAGAGAGAATGCCCGCACTTGTTAAAAAAATACCAAAAACCTGAAAGGCCCTGGCCCAGGCCGGCCCAAAGGGATCCCGAACAAGACCACGGCGCTGCTTGAGGATGCTATTCTGAAGCAGCGGCGGAATACGCCTGACTGCGCGGGGCTTCACAGCCGGGGCGATGAGGGGCAAAATGCCGCTCCGACTGCCAAGAGAGTTGCGTCTTTCAATACCCCTGTGGGCGCTACTTCTTTCGCGCAGCCAGGTCAGCATATATTTTCTCTCGATCACCCTGATGCTTTTTCACCAGGGCAAGAGTCTGCTCACGATCGAGAAGCCCGAGCTTCATGATGAACGTCAATTCATGCTTGGGCACAGCCGTGTAAGGCAGCTGAGCCCGTACACCGAGCTCTCGCCTGCCACCGAAGGTTTGTTCCTCTGACATGAGCTATGGACTCGCACCCTGTGAGGTCAACGCTGACCTCCATCTCAAGACCCCATGGTTGGCATTTGCCGCGAGACGATAAGCTTCATCGCGCGGCAGCCCGATCAAGGTTCGACCCGCGAAATCGGCCGGCAGACCGAAAATCTCATCGAACACCGCCCACGTTCCTGACGGTTCCTGTACAACCCTGAACCTCATCCAGCGCTCCCCACAATCGGCTCAGTGCTGGACCGTCGGATCATAGTCGCTGGTTTCATACGGGAGAGTATTTTCTCCTTCGAACAGGATGTCTTTCCTGCGAGCGAAGGCGATAAGCACCCCACGAGCTGTCTCGGCGTCGACGTCACCGGTCAGCGCTGCCTTACAGGCGCGTATCGCGGCCCTTTGCTCAGGACTGTTTCCGCACCATTCCGTGACGAACTGATATGCATCGGCCACGGTGTTGAGTTGACGAGGGAAGCCAAGACCGACCCATACGCGGACGGGCTTTTCAAAAGGCTTCGCAAGCATAGTGACCTCCTTAGCTCTTGGCCGGCAACCCGGCTCCAGTTTGATGAATGGCCGCAACGCGGCGTGAAAGAATTTGTGAAGCGCTGGCATTTTTTCAAGGGCTACGCGCCACGATTCGGAGCGGTTACCAGCGGGCGTTTCCAACCGCTAATTCCTCATGGGGAGTTGAGTTCCTTGGCCGCCAGATACATGACGGCTGCAGCTGCTTGTCTACGCTCCCAACCGGCCGCTTCGATCTCCAGATCATCCTTCGCCGTACTGAGGAATGTAGCCGCTCGCATCGAAAGCCCGCCGCATGGTCGCACCCGTGGCGGTTTTTTTCCGTAACAATACTGGCAAAAATGGCCGGCGATGCTGCCGGATCATTGCAACGCCGACCACTTTCGCGGTGCGGAACTAGCCTTTGTCGTAAAGCACTGTGCAAATGCGGCTTTTCGAAAACGCCGACCGCTGCGCTAACGGTGGCTGGCCTCTTCAAGGCACGAGAACGCGAGGTACCCACACTCATGGCACTTGAACACGCTACCTCTGTGGGTCTGCGACGCGTGGGGCCGGAATGGGCACGGCGGCGATCAACTCGCGTGTGTAGGCCTCGCGTGGCGAGGACAACACTGAGCGGCGCGGGCCAGCTTCGACGATGCGGCCGGCACGCATGACGGCGACATCATGGCTCATGCGCTCGACCACCGCCATGTCGTGCGAGATGAAGAGATAGGCAATCCCGAGCGTCTCCTGCAGCTCCAGCATCAGGTCGAGCACGCGCGCCCGCACCGACACGTCAAGCGCGGCAACACTCTCGTCGGCGACGATCAGCTTTGGTTCGAGCGCTAGCGCCCTGGCGATACAGATGCGCTGGCGCTGGCCGCCGGAAAATTCGTGCGGATAGCGCGAGGCATGATCGGCGGCGAGCCCCACGCGCCCGAGAAGCGAGGCCACTCGCTCGCGCCGCTCGCTCTTGGTGCCGATGCTATGAATGGCGAGCGGCTCGGCAATTGCCGCACCGACCGTCATGCGCGGGTCGAGCGAGGCGTAGGGATCCTGAAAGATCATCTGCGCGGCGCGCCGCACCGGCCTCATCGAGCTGGCGGAGAGACCCTGGATGGACGTGCCGCCGACAGTCACCGAACCAATGAAAGGGACAAGGCCGAGCACAGCCTTGCCGGTAGTGGACTTGCCGGACCCGCTTTCGCCGACGAGTCCGAGCGTCTGACCCGGCATTATGTCGAACGAGACGTCCTGCACCGCCGGTGCCTCCGAGGCGCGGCGGCGGAAGACATTGGAGGAAGCGCCGTAGTCGACGACAAGGTTCTTGACCGCAAGCACCGGAGTGGCGCCGTTTTGTACAGGTCGCGGAGCGGTGGCCGTGACCCGAGGCGGCGTGTCAGTCCCTGCGAATGCACCGAGGCGCGGCACGGCCGCGAGCAATTCGCGCGTGTAGTCGGCTTGCGGCCGCTCGAAGATGTCGAGCACGGATGCTGCCTCGACGATCCGCCCATCGCGCATGACGGCCACTCGGTCGGCCATTTCAGCGACGACGCCCATGTCGTGGGTGATGAGGATAATTGAGGTGCCGAACTCCCGCTTCAGCTCCCGCATAAGTTTCAGGATTTGCGCCTGCACGGTAACGTCGAGCGCTGTCGTCGGCTCGTCGGCCAAGAGCACCTTCGGCCGGCACGAAAGCGCCATGGCGATCATAACGCGCTGGCGCATGCCGCCGGAGAGTTCGTGTGGGTATTGCTTCATGCGCCGCGCCGGGTCGCTGATGTGCACGACGTCCAGCATATCGCGGGCACGATTTTCAACGCTGGCGCCTTCCGCGCCCTGATGGGTCCGGATCGCCTCGGTCAGCTGCGCGCCGATCGAGTGGACCGGGTTGAGCGAGGTCATCGGCTCCTGGAAGATCATGGCGATCTCGCCGCCCCGCACGTCGCGCATGGCGCGCTCTGACAGGCGCGGCAAGCTCTGGCGTTCAAGCCTGATGTCGCCGCCGGCGATGCGCAGCGAAGTGCGCGGCAACAGGCGCATGATCGAAAGCGCCGTCACCGACTTGCCCGAGCCGGACTCGCCGGCGATGCACAATGTCTCGCCCGGCGCCAAGGCAAAGCTGATGTCGTCGATGACGCGCCTGGCGCCTTCAGGTGTCAGCGCATCCACCGACAGATTGTCGACGGTCAGGACGGCATCCTGCTCCTGCCCAGAACCGTCCGGCATCAGTTGAAGACGATTCTGGGGAAATAGAACGAGACCACCCAGTTCGGCATGTCGACGATCTCGCTGATGCGCAGGTCGCCGCAGACCGAACAAAGCATGTAGGCGTCGACGGGCTTAAGCCCATGCTCGGCCGCGAGCAGATCGACCATGCGCATGACGCTTTCGCGCGCAGCGGTCATCAGGTCCGGCGCGATGCCGGTGGTGGCCTCATAGCCGGCCGCGTCGAGATGGCGGGTCACTGGCCCCGGCGTGGTGAAGCGCGGGCTTTGCAGTCGCGCGTCCTTAACGAGCTCGATCGTCGCCTCGACATCCATGCGGCTCTCGATGGCGGTGCCGCAGACCTCGCCGTCGCCCTGGGCGGCGTGGGTGTCGCCGATTGAAAACAGCGCGCCCTCGACCTCGACGGGCAGATAAAGCCTGGTGCCGGCCGCCAGGTCGCGGATATCGAGATTGCCGCCGACACGGCGCGGCGGCACCACCGAGTGTAGGCCGGGTTCGGCAGGTGCTACGCCGATCGTGCCGGCGAAGGGTTTCAGCGGCACGCGGCCACCTGGGCCATAGAGCGCCGGCGTCATCGAGGCGGCGTCATATTTCCAGATGTGCAGCGCCGGCTCCTTGAACTGGTCGGCAAGCAGGCCGAAGCCCGGAATGTTGGCGGTCCAGCCGAGGCCCGAAGGTTCGAAATGGCGCAGCGTGATCTTCAGCGCATCGCCTGGCTTTGCGCCTTCGACATAGACCGGTCCGGTCACCGGATTGACCTTGCCGAAATTCATCGTCTTGACATGCTCGACCGTAGAGCTGGCGTTGAACTGCCCGCCTGAGGAATCGAGACATTCGAAGTGGATGGTTGAACCCGGCCTGGCCGTCAGCGCCGGCTCAAAATCACGGTTCCAGCCGAAATGATGGCTGGCGCGATGGATGGTGTAGTCGCACTTCACGCACATGGTTGCTTCTCGTTTGTCTTGGGCAAGCCGCCTCCCGTTTGGGCGGGCATCATGGAAAGGTCCCGGCGGCGGCCGAACGCCCGCCGCCGGGGAGCGGTCTATTTGTTCACGTAGATCGCTTCGTAATCGATGACGCGGGTCGGATCGATGTAGATCTCGTCCGGGCCGCCCATGCGCTTGGACTTGGCCACCACGCGGCGCTCGTTGAAGACCGGGATCCAGGGCGCGTCATTGGTCTGGATGTCGGTGAAGATCTGCGCCCAGGCCTTGTTGCGCTCCTCGGCCTTGGCCGGCACCGGCATGGCGTCGGCGGCCTGGCCGCGGGCGTCGATGTCCTTGTTGCAGTACCACGACCAGTTCCAGCCGCCGGCGACCGCACTGCCGCAGCCGAGGATCGGCCCGTAGAAGTCGGACGGATCCGGGAAGTCGGCGATCCAGCCGAGGCCACCGGACCAGACCATCGGCGCCTGTCCCTGCGTGCCGCCGGCGGCAATCACGTTCGGGTTGGCCACCGCCTTGATCTCGGCCTTGACGCCGATCGCCGCCAGGTCCTGCTGGATCGCCTGGGTGATACGCGGCTGCGGATCGGTGTTGGAGGTGTAGATCTGCGTCGAGAAACCGTCCTTCAACCCGGCTTCGGCAAGCAGCGCCTTGGCCTTTTCGGCGTCGTAGGCGTAGCCCTTGTAGCTCTGGTCATAGCCCGGCATCAGCGGCGGCAGCACTTGGCTGGCCGGCGTGGCGCGGCCGTTGATGATGCGCACGATGCGGTCCTTGTTGATGGCCATGTTGACGGCCTGCCGCACCTTGGCATTGTCGAAGGGCTTCACATGGGTGTTCAAGGTGACATAGCTGGTCTCGAGCTGCTGGCGGTCGACGATCATGCCCTCGAACTCGGCCGACTTCTTCATCTCGAGGTATTTCGCCGGCGGGATGCCGTCGCCGGCGATATCGACCTCGCCCTTCTGCAGGCGCAGCAGCGCCACCAGCGGTTCTTGGCCGACCTCGATGGTGAAGCTATCGACATGCGGCCGGTCCTTGACGAAATAGTCGGGGTTCTTCTGGAAGACGAGGCGCTGGCCGATCGTCCATTCCTTCAACGTGAAGGCGCCACTGCCGATAGGGTGCTTGCCGAAGTCGCCATTGGCGGCTTCCACCGCCTCTTTCGGCACGACCGAAGCGAAGTTCAGCGCCAGCACGTTGAGAAAGGTAGCGTCGGGCTGGGACAGCGTGAACTTGACGGTGTGGTCGTCGACCGCGGTGATGCCGTCCATCCTGTCGCCGGTGCCGGCGGTCATCTTGTCGGCGCCGACGATGGAGTGGAAGAAGCCGGCGCCCGGCCCTTGCGTCTTCGGGTTGACCGCGCGCTCGATCGACCATTTCACGTCCGCCGCCGTCACCTCGCGGCCGTTGGTGAACTTGACGCCGGGATGCAGTTTGAATGTGTAGATCTTGCCGTCGTCGGAGACGTCGTAGCTGTCGGCAAGCGCCGGCCCGAGTTCCGTCGTGCCCGGCTTGTAGTCGACCAGGCGCGAGAACAGCGCGTTGATCATGGACCAGTTCTGCCAGTCATAACCGACGGCCGGGTCGAGCGTGGCGATGTCGTCCTTGTAGGTGACGATGATGTCGCCGCCATTGGTCGGCGTGTCAGCGAAAGCAAGCTTTGCCGGCACTAGGGCCGAGGTGGCGAGCAAGGCCGCCAGGCCGATTCTTTTGGCGAATTTATTCATGAGTTCACTCCTCTGTTGGTTTTGTTGGTTATTGGCTGCGGATGCGCGGGTCGACGAATGGCGCGACGAAGTCGGCAAGCAGGTTGCCGAGCACGATGGCCAGCGCCGAGACCAGGGTGACGCCCATGATGATGGGCACGTCGACTTGCTGGATGGCCTGCCAAGCGAGTTGGCCGATGCCGGGCCAGCCATAGACGGCCTCGACCACCACCACGCCGCTCATGAACTGGCCGATGTCGATGCCGACCATGGCGATAATCGGCAAAAGCGCGTTGGGCAGCGCGTGGTTCAGCACGACGCGGCGGCCGCTGAGACCCTTGGCGTGGGCCGTGCGCACATAGTCCTGACGCAGCACCTCGATCATGGCCGAGCGCACCATGCGCGCGTACCATCCGGCGCCGAGCACGCCGAGCGTCAGCGCCGGCAGCACGACATGCCGCGCGGTGCCGAAACCGGACATCGGGAACCAGCCTAGCGTGGCGGCAAAGACGTATAAAAGCAGCAGTGCGACGACGAATTGCGGCGACGAGACGCCGACGAAGGACAGCATCATGATTGAGCGGTCGACGAAACCGCCGCGCCAAACCGCCGCGATGATGCCGAAGGTCAGACCAAGTGCCACCTCGACGAGGATGCCGGCGGCCATGAGCACCAGCGTCGCCGGCAGGCGCGCCAGGATCAGCGGCAGCACCTCGGTCTTCTGCGTATAGGAGCGGCCGAGATCGCCATGCAGCAAGGAGCCGACATAGTGCAGGAACTGCATGACCAAGGGCTGGTCGAGGCCGAGCTCATGCCGGATGGCGGCCACCATCTGCGGCGTCGCGGAGCGGCCGGCGATCAGGACGGCGGGGTCGGCCGGCAGGTAGTAGAGCAGAAGGAAAGTGATGGCGGCGACGCCGAGCAGGATCAGCATGGCCTGGACGAGACGGCGAGCGAGGAAGACGGCCATCGTCACAGCCTCCCGCGCTGCGTCGGGTCAAGGATGTCGCGCAACGCGTCGCCGATCAGGTTGAAAGACAAGGCTGTGGCAAGGATGATCGCGCCGGGAATGAACACCAGCCAGGGCGCATCCTGGAAATAGCTCTGGCTTTCGAAGATGATGTTGCCCCAGGAGGGCTGTGGCGGCTGCACGCCGATGCCGAGAAAGGACAAGGTCGCTTCCAAAAGCACCGTGGTGGCGATGCCGAGCGTGCCCCAGACGATTGCCGTCGGCATCAGATGCGGAAGGATGTGCAGAAAGATGATGCGGCAGTTGCCGGCGCCGAGCGAACGCTCGGCGACGATGAAGTCGCGTTCCACCAGGCCGCGCGTTTCGGTGTACACAATGCGGGCGACCTGCACCCAGTTGACCAGGGCGATCACCATCGCGACGATCCACAGGCTGGGCTTGAGCAGCGCCGCGAGCGCGATGGCTAGCAGCAGAGCCGGGAATGCCATCATCAGGTCGGTGAAGCGCATCAGCAAATTGCCGACAGTGCCGCGCAAATAGCCAGCGAGCAGCCCGACCAGAAGCCCGATCGCAACGGCGACGCCATTGGCGACGAGACCGATGATCAGCGACGTGCGGGCGCCGAACAGCACGCGCGAGAGGAGATCGCGGCCGAGCGTGTCGGTGCCGAACAAATGCTCGCCGCTGGGTGGCAGCGGCGCGCCTTCGAGCGACAGGCCGTCGGTGAGCTGGTTGTCCGGCGAGAAGTGCACGATCCACGGCGCGAAGATCGCCGCCAGCAAAACGATCACGACCACGATCAGCCCGAACAAGGCGGAAGGCCGTCTGACAAGTTCGCGCAGGACCCGCATGCGGCGCCTACATAGCCCGCGGCACGGGCTCGTGCCCGGCGACGATGGCGGCGGCGACGTGCTCGACGGTGAGCCGGCGCTGCATTGCGAGGTGGCACAGGATGCGATAGGCGCCGGCCTCATCCGTGCCCTGCGCGGCCATGATGGAGCGCATGGCGTCGTAGACGATCGGCCGTAACCGCAGGCGCTCCTCCAGGCCGGCAATGCGCGCCCGCACAGCCGTGCGTTCGTGGTGGGCGTGCGTGGCGAGCACCAGCGCCGGGTAGACCGAGGAGGCGACAACCGGCTTTGCCATGATCGCGCCGGCGCCCTTCGCAAGCGCCCAGGCGATGCGGCCCGGCGCTTCGGAACCCAGGAGCGCAACCACCGGAACCGGCGCGTCGTCGCCATCCCATGGCAGAAGATCGTTCCAGCCTTGGTCGGCGTCGACGAGGACGAGATCGGCCGGCGTTTCGGCAAGATCGAGCGGCTTCCACTGCACCAGAACGGTGACGCCCAGCCGTTCGAGCTGCCGCTTCACGCGCTCGATGTTGTCGTCGGCGCGATGCAGGATTGCGGCGCGCCAGGAAACGAAATTCGGCGTCCGCGTCATTGCACCACCCTCAGATGCGGGGCGTGCTGGATAGGCAGCGTGCCGACGAGATAAGGGTCGGCGGCGATGGCGCCATGCGAGGCGATGATGTCGAAGCCGGAGCGCTCGTTAATGCGGCCAAGATGGAAAGGTAAGGCGGCATGATTGGTGCGCGGATCGATGGCGAGCGCCCCGAGCACGGTTTGCCGCGGCCGGGCATGCAGGAAGCCGCGTACGCTGGCGGGGTCGTCGCGATCGGCCTCCGACACCGCTTCGGCGCAAAGCTTCACGGCTGCGTAGGCGCCGGCGAAGAAGCTGGAGACGCGACGCCCGGGGCCGAAGCGGGCGGCGACGCGTTGCTTAAAGCTGCGATTCTCGAACGACGCCAGGCTTTCGAAATAGGAGGCTGTCGAGAGCTGGCCGACGGCCACGCCCGGCTCGATCTCACCCAGCTCGCATTCCGTCAGGTCGCAGCTCAACACCGGGCAGCGTTCCGGCGCGAAGGCGCGATTGCGCTCGCCCAGCCGCTTGACAGCGGCAAGGAAGGCATAGCTCGACGGGCCGATCATGTTGTTGAGGATGAAGTCCGGCCGGTGGCGCTCCAGATCGGCGATCAGTAGGCCGACATCGGTCTCCTCGATCGGCAGACAGCGCTCGCCGAGCACCTCGCCGCCGGCGCGCATGAGAAGCTCGCGCGCCAGCCTATTCATCTCCCAGCCCCAGACATAGTTGGCGCCGGCGAGATAGACGCGCTTGCCGTGGCGCGGCAGCATATAGTCGAACAGCGGTATTAGATGCTGGTTGGGACAGGCGCCTGTGTAGATGACGTTTTCGTTGGCCTCGAAACCTTCATAGGGGCAAATGTACCAGAGCAGCCCGTCGTATTTCTCGACCAGCGGGATGACGTCCTTGCGCGACAGCGAGGTGATGGTGCCGATGACACTGCGGCAGCCCTCGTCGCGCAGCATCGAACGGATCAGATCGAGATAGCGCTCCGGCTGTCCAGCGGGATCGCCGAACACCGGCTCAATGCGCACGGGGCTGCCGGCTTTCTCGAGTTCCTCGATGGCGAACTCGGCGCCGGCGCGGCAATCGCGGCCGATCGCCCCGTAGGGGCCGGTGGTCGAATAGAGGATACCGACCCTGAACGTCTTCACCAGGACCTCAAAAAACAAAGGCCCCACACGCATCCCATGCTCCATGAGACGCGGCGGGGCCATGCTGCCCTTGCCCGGCCTTGCCGGACGCGATTTGTTACGCGGGAAAGTGTGCGCTTGCGGAATAGAACACGAGCAGGCGCACCCTTGTCAACGGCGACTTGCTCGAATGGAATGGCTTGGAGCTTAGCTCATTAAACGGTCGGCTTCGAAATGGAGCATGCAGGTCAGTCCACAGTCTGCATTTCGGCCGGGCTACTGAAGGATGCCGGTTAGAATGCGAGCCGATCGACTGCCTGCAATCCGGCAAGGGGAAACGCCCGATCCTGGCGTAATCACGACCTGCAAGTGGTCGCACGCATGTCCGCTTTCGTGAAGCGGCGAGGCTGACCTCTACGTCCGAGATGCGGCGCATTGCTGATGTTCACAGCCTTAAGGTTGGACTTTCGCTCTCTGGCCAATACGCGACATCGCCATGTCCGGCAATCGACGTGTTGCTAACAGCGAAATGCGGTGGCCGGTGTCTATCTCATTTGCGCCATGAACAATCTAGGGTCTAACGTCTCACTTGGGCCGCAAGCGGACGGGCAGCTGCGAGTGTCGGGAGTGTCGGAAGCGCACCTTGAGGATCCTTGAGTGCATCGACATCGTTTGACCCAACGGACTCTGCCGTGTCGGGAAATTCACCGTATTTCAGACGTTGATACCGCTCTTCCGGAAGCCTTCGAGCCAGTGATCCCTATCCGCCTGTCTCGAGCACATTCGCATCCAAAATGACAGCGATAAGAACGCCCGCAACTTCGGCTATTGGCCCTGGCTGTGTGACACGTTTTGACACAACCAAGGCCCAAGGCGGACCCTTCGCAAGCGTCAGCTGGGACCTAGTGAGATCTTCTCATAGTGCCGGTTGTCCCATTTTCTGGTATGTAGACTGTCCACCCCGGGACCTAAGACCCGATGGACCGCAAGCTGGCAGCCATCCTCGCCGCCGATGTCGTCGGCTACTCGGCGCTCATGGAGCGCGACGAGAAAGGAACCCATGAGCGGCTGACGGCGGGCCGGAAAGAGCTGTTCGAGCCCGAGATCGCGCGACATCACGGGCACATATTCAAGCTGATGGGCGACGGGATGCTGGCCGAGTTCGGCTCGGTCGTCGATGCAGTAGAATGCGCGGTCAGCCTGCAGCGCGGGCTGGCGGAACGCAATGCCGACATTCCACAGGGCCAGCGCGTCCTGGTGCGCATCGGCATCAATCTCGGCGAGGTGATCGTCGAGGGCGAAGACCGTTTTGGTGAGGGGGTCAATATCGCAGCACGGCTCGAACAGCTGGCTGATCCCGGCGGCATTTGCGTGTCGGGCAAGGTGGCCAAGGAAGTCGAGAAGAAGCTCGCCTTCGGCTTCGAGCCGATGGGAGAGCAGAAGGTCAAGAACATCGTCGAACCCGTGTTGGCTTTCCGCGTCAAGCTCGACGGCGTGCCGCAGGGACGGACCGCTGCGATGGAAGCCAAACGCGTTTGGCCGTGGATGGCGGCCATGGCTGGAATCCTGCTTCTGGTCGCAGGCGCCTGGCTTATGTTGCGCGAAACTGCTTCCGTCGACGTCATTGCCACCAAACCGGCGGCATTGGATGGCAAGGCTTCACTCGTCGTGCTTCCCTTCGACAATCTCAGCGACGACAAGGAACAGGGTTACCTCGCTGACGGCATCACCGAGGATTTGACAACCGAGCTTGCTCGCGTGCCTGGCCTGTTCGTGATCTCGCGCAATGCCGCTTTCGCATACAGGGACAAGGCCACGCAGCCCGCCCAGATCGCCAAGGAACTGGGTATGCGCTACATCCTCGAAGGCAGTCTACGGCGCGGTGGCGAGGATATGCGCGTCAACGCCCAACTGATCGATTCCTCAACCGGCGGCCATATCTGGGCCGAACGCTACGATGGCGCCTGGACCGATGTTTTCGCCTTGCAGGACAAGATCGTCGGCGAAATCGCCACGGCGCTCAAGCTGCGTCTGGTGGAAGGACCGCGCACTGCCGAGATCGCCGGCGGCACCGGCAATTCGGCGGCCTATGAGGCTTTCCTCCAAGGCCTTGAGCTCGAGTATCGCGGCACGCCCGAGGACATCGCGAAGGCGGCCACGTTTTTCCGCCAGGCGCTTGCCCTTGAGCCGGATTTCGGTCGAGCCACTGCCGAGCTTGCTTATCTGCATTGGGATGCAGCCGGCAACAATGCCAAGGAAAAGGCCCTAGGCCTATCGCATGACGAAACCCTATCTAAGACCCGTGGCTATCTCGACGAGGCGGCGAAGCATCCTTCGTCCGCCTATTACCGTGTCCTTGCCGACTTCCAGCTTTGGCGGCAGCAGTCGGACGAGTCCGTGGCCAATGTCCAACGCGCCATCGCACTCGATCCGAGCGATCCCGATAACTACCTGGAGATGAGCCTGGCGTTGATCTACAACGGCCGCGCCGCCGACAGCTTGGTCTTCCTCGACACGGCTATGCGCGTCGATCCCGGCTGGACCATCTTCCGCCGCTACCTGTCGGGATTGGCCCAGTTCAACATGGACCGCTTCGCCGAAGCCGTCACTTCCTTCGAGGCCATGGACCCGAAGTCCCCCGACTATTGGTCCACATATAGCGGTCTTGTGATGTCGATTGCCACCTATGGCCACCTCGGGCGCAGCGCCGATGCCGCGAACGCCATGGCCAAGCTCAAGACCTATCCAGTCGACACGAAAGACGGAACGCTTTCGATCCTCAGGATGCAGGGACTTTTCCCGTTCAAGAACTTCGCCGACACCGAACGCGTACAGGACGGCCTGCGCAGGGGGAGCATGATCGAACTACCCTTCGGCCTCGATCCCAAGTCGAAGGACCGACTGACCGGGGCCGAGATCAGAAAGCTCATATATGGTCACGAAACGATAAGCCGGCAGCTCGGAACTAATCTTCCCGGCTGGTCGCACACCGACGCCGAGACTGGCCAGATAAACGTCAAGATCGGCGATTGGTCGGATTCCGGGCCGACCTGGATCGAGGGGGACACCATGTGTTTTTCCCTCGCGGCTGAGCTGAGGACTTGTGCGGTCGTCTACCGCAATCCCGCAGGCTCCTTCGAGGAAAAGAACGAATACATTTTCTATCAGCCCTGGCAAATTTTCGAGTTTTCGGTCGTGAACTGAGGGAGGAGCCGTCAGTTGCCAAATCTCAAAAGAAGGCGAACCTTCGTGCGGCCGCCTGAAACCTGAATGTCGACTTCTGGCGCATCGTGGTGCCGACGATGCTGCTTTCAGGAAGCGGCGAAATTGATCTGAGGCACAGACGCCCGACATCCAGGCGGCGGCCCCTAGGGATGATATCGCCAGAGCTTCCACAGGGTCTCGCCGAGCTTGTCAGCGCCCTCGACCGCCGGCTCGACCCCGTTCCTATGATCCACTCGTGGATAGCGGTTCAACCGTCGCCGGCATTTCTCGAACCTGTCCGGATGGCTATTTGCTGTTGTTACACCGTGTTAGGTTTCATGGCGTCCCAGGAGAAGGATAAGACTGATGTGCCTGTCACGTTTATGCCGACCGATAGCTTCGGCCGTGCCAGCCCTTGCGGCGATCATACTTTCCTCGCCGACACAGGCCGAGGATAGACTGCTTGCAGAAGCCCTTCAGTTTCACGGTACGATCCTCAATCTCACCACCAAGGTCCCCGGCTTGGTGGTGGGCGCCGTGCGCAACGGCGAGAGCGCTTTCGCCGGTTTTGGCGAGATCGCCGATGGAACCGGCAAGGAGCCGGACCGCGACACGATGTTCCGCATCGGCTCGGTGAGCAAGGTCTTCTGCGGCGGGGTGCTTTCCGCCCTCGCCATCGAGGGCAGGCTCAAGCTCACCGACGCGCTTCAAGATCGGCTGGGCTATGACGTCGAGCTGCCACGGATAGACGCGCGGGAGCTGCGGATCATCGATCTAGCCACACAATCGTCCGGCCTGCCGCGCGAGCTACCGACGCCCGTCGCGCCACCCGATGATCCCTTCTCGCTAAACACTCGGGAGGCGCAGATCGCGGCTCTGAAAGAGAACCCGCTACTCTTTGCGCCCGGCACCTCCGTGCTCTACTCCAACTTCGGCTACGACCTGCTCGGCGCCGCACTCGCCAACGTTGCGGGCAAGCCCTATGCCGAGCTGCTAAAGGAGCGCATACTCGACCCTATCGGTATGAAGGACACCGTCTTCAACCCTCGGCCCGGTGACAAGGCGCGGCTGATGCAAGGCCATTTTTTCGATGGGAGCGCCATGCCGAGGGCGCCGACGCCGGTGAGCATCGAATGCGCGGGCGGCCTCTACTCGACTGCGAACGACATGCTGCGTTGGATCGCTTGGCATGTAGACACCAAGCCCTCGGCAGCCAATGCGGAACTGCGCCTCATGAATCACGCCGCCTTTCTCTATCGAGACGGGCTGAAGTCGGTCGTAGGGCTTGACGATGGCGGGCCGATGGACGCGATGGGGCTAGGATGGGTGATTACCTTGCCTGATGACAACCGTCCTTTGATCCTTGAGAAGAGCGGCGGCTTACAAGGGACGTTCAGCTATGTCGCCATAGCGCCGACCCGCGGCGTGGGCGCCTTTTTCGTGATGAACGAGTTCAATGCGGCGGCGTTCGAAGCCGCCGTCAAGATGACCAACGATCTCGTCATGGACCTGGCGCCACGCTAGAAGCGGAGAGTAGCCCTACGAGGGACGCCAGCACGAGGCCCGGAGCGCGAGCCCAAGCCTAATACAGCGGCCAAGGCGCGCCGAGGTGTGCAGCGGGCTGTACATCGTGTCCGCGCTACGGTCGGAGCTGAAGCAATAAAATTCGACTGCATTCTATATCGTCGAGCAGCGGGTCGGTGTTGCGCGGGGCTGGCACCGCTCATTCTGTCTCGGGTGGGATCGCCGTTTCCGCGGAACAAATGAGCGACCGGGCCTCATGTTGGCGCTCGACCGCGGCGGGACATGCAAGGGTATTGTCCAGCGTCTGCCGCCAGACGCTGTCGAGGCCAATCTCGACAAGCTACTGCGCCGTGAGATGCTGACCAGGCCGTCACCGTTCCCGCCCCGTTGGGTGAACGTCCTGACCGCCACTGGACCGCTTCGCACCACGCGTTCACGATGGATCGCAAAAGCGAAGCTTACATCGGTGGACTATCGGTCGAGGTAATCGCTGACACACTCGCGACGGCGGTGGGCTACTGGGGGTCGATGGCAGAGTACCTGCACAATACCGTCAAGCATCTCGAACGGGCGGGGGCAGACGACCGCCTTCTCTGGCGCCTGCAGGAAATGGTCGCCGAACGGATCGAAGCGGCGACGGCGATGTGAATGTCCGTTTGTGACACAACGACGATGTCCAGCGGGGTCGCTGGCAACGTCTGCTATCGGGCAACAGCAAAGATCAAATCAATGGCCGACATGAGGCGCGAAGCAGTCATTGGGTCGCCGCCCAGCCACCCTGGCTACTGCCTTGATGCCACCGGCAGGCCGTCGGCGCCGATGATCTTTTCACCCCACCCTTGCCGGCGAGCAGCGCTCCCGCACCCTCAGCGCCCGTCCGCCGGCTTCATGATGATCTCGCGGTGCGGATAGGGGATGCTTATGCCGTTTGCCTTGAATATGTCCCACAGGGCCAGCAGTACCTTGCCGCGCACGTTGGTCAGGCCTTGCTGGGGGTCGCGGATCCAGAAGCGCAAGACGAAATTCAGCGAGGAGTCGCCGAAGTCGGTCAGCCAGCAGACCGGCCGCCGGTCGGCCTCGACCCGGCCGACGCTGATCGCGGCCTCTATCGCCAGTTCGCTGACCTTGTGGGGATCGGCATCATAGGAGACGCCGAAGTTCACATCGAGCCGCACGAGGTTGTCGCTGAACGACCAGTTGATGACCCTCTGGGTGATGAAGTCCTCGTTGGGGATCAGGAATTCGCGGCCGTCGCGTGTCACCACCGAGACGAATCGTGCCCGCAATTCGCGGATCCAGCCGAAGGTGCCTTCCAGCGAAATGGTGTCGCCCGGCTTGATCGACTTGTCGAGCAGGATGATGACGCCGGAGACGAAATTCGAGACGACCTTCTGCAGCCCGAAAGCGAGACCGACGCCGACGGCGCCGGAAAACACCGTCAGCGCCGTCAGGTCGAGGCCGACGGCGGAGAGTGCGACGGCGCCGGCCACCAGCACGAGGCCGATCTTTGCGACCTTGCCTACGAGGACGCGGATCGACGGCGTCAGCTCCTCGGACATGCGGACGCGCTCATCGATGTAATTGCCGGTGACCACCGCAAGCCAGACGGTGGCGACCAAGAGCAGCGCCGCCTTCAGTACCATGAGCGCCGAAACGCGAACCGCGCCCAGAGGGATTGCGAGGCTGTCGAGGAAGGCGGCCGCCTCGTCACCTACGCCGAGGATGACAAGGGCCGCGGAGATCCAGGCCAGCCAGCCGAGCGTGCGCGCGACGAGGCGGTTGCGGATGATGCGAGACAGCACGGCCGCGAACAGCCACGCCAGCGAGAGCAACAGCACGACGAGCAGGAGATAGGTGCGGCTCGGCCAGGTGATTGCGCGCAAAATGTTGAGCGCGGCAAACAGCAGAACCGTGAAAAGGATCCAGTCGGTGCGCCGCAACAGCGCGATGACGACCCTCAGCAGTCCGGGATGGCCCTTGATCTGGCGTGCCTGGTTTTCGACCAGCGGCTCGACCCGCAGCGCCGCGAGCTTCGCCACCAGAAAGAGCGAGACGATGATGGCGGCCTGATAGACAGACCACGGCGTGGCGGCATAGTCGAACCATCCGCCGGCCCAGGCCAGCGATCTATCGATGGCGTCGCGAAAATCCATTGCCACACGACCACTTGGCTACGAATTGCACGTCCACAATGTCGTCGGCCCTGTGATTGGTCAAGTCGACCTTAGGGGTCAGTAGCCGTCGCCCTCGATACCGGCTCTGCCCCAAACGGACATCCAGAACGACTAATCATTGCTCCGCATGCGAGCTGGACCGGATTGGGGTTTCAGCACTGCGGCGAGAACAATCCCCGCTACGAACACGCGCCAGAGGGCGGTTCTTCAACCTCGTCGATCTCGTCGACCAGCTTGAGCAGGAGAAGGCCGCCGGCGGCAGTGGGCGCTTGGCCGAGAAGCTGCTGCGCCACGATCTCATCGTCATCGACGAGCTCGGCTATCTGCCGTTCAGCCAGCCTGGCGGCCAGTTGCTGTTCCACCTGATCAGCAAGCTCTATGAAAACACCTCCCTGCTGATCACCACCAACCTCGCCTTCGCCGATTGGCCCCAGGTGTTCGGGGACGCCAAGATGACCACCGCCATGCTCGATCGACTAACCCATCACTGCGACATCATCGAGACCGGCAACACCAGTTGGCGTTTCAAAAACCGCAGCTGACAAAACCCTCCCCCCGCCCCCCGGCCATTCTGCTAATGTGGGAGATTAACTGCTCCTTGCCGCGAGATCTGTTCAAACGCACGCATGAACCGCATGCAGATTGCTAAGGTTAGGAACTTGGCCACGTGCTACCATTGGTGGCCTGATTGTGGCGTCCGAAGCAGGCTCAACGGTGCTTGATCGCATATCTCCAGTCCACGGTTGAGATTGGCTTCGTTTCCGGGATTCGAACCGCCATGGCTCCACGCACCCAGTACGCGAAGTGCGGCAATCTATCGATCGCCTATCAGGTCCTTGGTGACGGGCCAATCGATCTTGTCTATGCGCAAGGTTGGGTCTCCCATTTGGAGTATGCATGGGAAAGTCCCGACTATGCGCGGTTCTTCAGGCGTCTCGCCAATTTCTCGCGCTTGATCAGGTTCGATCGTCGGGGCGTGGGTCTATCCGATCGAGATGTCGGGCCCGCGACGCTCGAAGAGCGAGTGGATGATATCCGGGCGGTCATGGATGCTGCCGGGTCGGAACGGGCAGCCCTCCTTGGCGTGTCCGAGGGGGGCTACATGGCGGCAATGTTCGCCGCAACTCATCCCGAACGTACGGCCGCGCTTATTCTCTGCGGGAGCTATGCTCGCCAAAGCTGGGCGCCTGACTATCCGTGGGGCATAACGCTAGAGGATCGTGACGCGTGGAACACGCTCATGGAAGAGAATTGGGGTGAGCCTTTTGAGCTCGACCAGGCTGCGCCGAGCATGGCAAAGGATGAGGCGGCGCGCTCATGGTTCGGCGCCTATCTTCGCTATTCCGCAAGTCCGGGTGCAGTTCGAGCGCTCAACGATCTGAGTTTTGAAGTCGATATACGCGGTGTTTTGCCGAGTGTTCAGGTGCCTACTCTAGTGCTGCATCGCAGCGGAGACCGCTGGCATTCTGTCCCCGAAGCCCAATATCTTGCCGATCATATTCCAGGCGCCAAGTTGGTCGTGCTTCCCGGCGACGATCACTTACCGTGGTGGGGTGACCAGGAACGACTGGTAGGTGAAGTGCAGGAGTTCCTGACTGGAACCCGAAATAATCCGCCCTCCGAGCGGGTCCTCCTGACCGTGCTCGTGACCGATATTGTTGGATCAACCGAAAAGCTCGCGGCAATCGGAGACCTCAAATGGAAGGAGACTCTGCAAGCGCATGACGGTGTCGTGCGACGAGAGCTGAAGAACTTCGGTGGCCAGGAAGTCAACCGCACGGGCGATGGCTTCGTTTTGGCTTTCACCGGGCCAACCCGGGCTATCCAGTGCGCGCGGGCAATCATACAGGAACTGTCGCGTCTCGGCCTCACCGTGCGCGCTGGACTGCATACCGGTGAATGCGAGCGGCGCGAGACCGATCTGAGTGGGCTCGCGGTGCATGTTGCGTCACGCATCTGCAGCAATGCGTCGCCGGGCAGTATCCTGGTGTCCAATACGGTCAAAGACCTGGTTGTCGGCTCGGGGATCGGGTTCATTGACCAAGGCATGTACTCGTTAAAGGGGGTGCCTGGTGAATGGTCCCTTTTCGCCGTCGTTGAATAAGCCGCAGACTTCCGAGACGGCGGTTGGTGGCTACGGTTATTCACTATGCACCATCCAATCTCGATCTCTGCTCGTACCTAGAAGGTCCGGCCAAAGCGTCATTTCGTGACTTGGTGATCGGGCTGGGGGCGACGATCCAAAAAAAGGGACGGCCGCCAGTGTATAACTGGCGGCCGTTTGATTCCCCACGTTAACCGAATGGCCCGCCGGACCCCCTCCCGGGCTTACCCGCGTGGGTGCACATGAACCTCCCACGCCCTCCGCTCCGCGCAACGCCGAGGGCGCTGCGCTCCGGGCGCGGGTCCCTCCTATGCACTACCCGGATAAGCCCAAACCTGGGCACCCAGAAGGGTCGCGATTGGACGCGAAAAGGGGGGCACGGTTGGAAGCGAATTGACATCAAGGATGGCGAGTTCGTCGCCATCAAGACGGTCACCCGAACAAGGCCGAAAAGATGGCCGACACCTTGGCCGCTGCCTCACGTACGCTGCGGTCGATGGAATCCCAGCTTCGGGGCGCGCATGCCCGCACGATGCTGATTTAACAGCCCCGGCCTTTTCTCCGTGGAGAGCGGGTGCTAGTGGTCAAAATCTGACGTTTGATACCGAGGTCGTAAGCCCGCTCAGGGTGGAACTCCGCCGTTCCTTGGTCGTCGATAGGAACCGGCAAGTTGCGCCATGCGCCGACGCTTAGCATCGAGGCAATGAACGTCTCAATATGGCCGAAAGCGGAATGGCTGCTTTCGGGGTGATTGGGCTGAAAAGCGGACCTTCGCGTCCAGCATATCCCGGGCGGCTTTGCGCCAAATATCGGTGATCATGTGTTCAGTCCGGCAATCCAGCTTTTCGTAGACCCTCGACCAGGCAATCAAGCGCTCCGACGTCCGCGATCGGCCAATAGTCGCGGACGAAAGCCAGATCTATATCGGGGCGCAGAGCCCTCAGCCGATCGACGCTACGCTGCGCCTCGTCCATTCGCCCAAGGTGTGCTTGAGCGGCAGACAAAATGGCCCAACGCGACCATTGGACATTGGGCTCGCGGAGTGACCGTTCGGCCCATTCAACCGCGTCATCCAGCCTTCCCAGAAAGAGGCAGGCTTCCGCCTTTCGCAGCAAGAACTGGCCATAATATGCGTCTTGCGGGCTGAGTCGCATCGCGATGTCTATATGCGGCAACGCTTGCTCCGGGTGTCCGCTGGTGGAAAGCGCCATGCCGAGCGCGTAGTGGGCCTGTGCAAAGCTTGGGTCCAGTTCTGTCGCCTTGCGAAGCTCAAATATGGCCGCGTCGTGGCGACGCACCATTGTTAGTGCTCGTCCCAGAGCGTAGCGGTTGAACGCGTCTTGGCCGTCGAGTTCGACCGCCCTCCCTGCGAACCGAAGTGCATTGGCTTTCGCATCCACCGTGTCGACGTAGCCGCCTATGATCTGAAAGAAAAAGGCTTCCTCGGCACCGGCGTAGGCACGAGCTAGACCGGAATCGACTTCTATCGCTTGGCGGAAAAAATGCTGCGCCTGAGCAAGGTCCGCTTCGGTACGTCTGTAGATGTGCCAGAAGCCGCGCTGGCAAAAATCCCATGCTCGCAGGTCGTCCGGGCGTTTGGCCCGTGCCCGCTCCCGGTCGGCCCGGCCAAGTTCCGGCTCAATCGCGCCGACCAATGTGGTTGTGATCTCGTCCTGAACGGCGAAGATGTCTTCCAGGTCTCGGTCGTAGCGTTGCGCCCAGACATGATTGCCCGATGAGCCCTCGATCAATTGCGCAGTGACACGAACGCGGTTGCCTGCCTTGCGCACACTGCCTTCGAGCACATATGCCACCCCGAGCTCGCGGGCCACAGCGCGGATGTCCGGGGACTTCCCCTTGTAGGCGAAGCAGGAGTTGCGGGCGATCACGAAGAACCATCGAACTCGCGACAACGCGGTGATCAGGTCCTCGGTGACCCCATCGGCAAAGTACTCCTGCTCGGGATCGCCACTCATGTTCGTGAATGGCAGAACGGCAATCGAAGGCTTTTCTGGAAGCTCTATCGGGGCAGCCGGACTGGTGGCAGTAGGTCGCACCGGCGCGGCCAGGGGCGGGATAGCGCCCGCCTTCGCCGAAGCGCCGACCTCGAGCGAATAGATCCGCATCGGCTCGGCGATGTTCTTGAGGTGGGTTTGGCCGAGATCGCTGACTAAGAGATCGAGCCTCGACCTGACCTGCCGATAGGCATCCTCCGAAAGGCAGATGGTGCCGGGGGCAGCGACGCCTTCCAGGCGTGCCGCGATGTTGACTCCGTCACCCATGAGGTCGCCGTCGCTCTCCTCAACGACGTCTCCTATGTGGATTCCGATGCGGAACTCAATACGGCGCTCGAGCGCAACACCTGCATTGCGTTCGAGCATGGCGGTCTGCACCTCAATGGCGCAGCGCACCGCGTCGACCACACTACGGAACTCGACGAGGGCTCCGTCCCCGGTTCGCTTGACCACGCGACCATGATGCACGGCGATCGTGGGATCGATCAGGTCGCTTCGAAGTGCCCGCAGCCGCGCCAAGATGCGATCCTCGTCCGCGCCGGCGAGCCGGCTGTAGCCAACGACGTCGGCGGCCAGGATTGCAGCAAGCTTTCGGGACTCGCTCATTCCGTCCTTCCCTGTCCAGCCGAGCACCATAGCCCGATCAGACCCTCCCCGTCTCGGCATAGAGCAGTCACGTCAACGCACGATAGCCCGAACCTTGGTCGAATGTCCGCCTCTGGGTCAAACCCGGACATCCGATAGGAAAACGAACGATAGGAAGTGCCCCTCTCTTTGGCCCGGATGCGGACCGGAAGCTTCAGGAAAAAAGCCTCCCAGGCGGACAGTTCGCATGGCGCCGAGTCCGGCTGATAGTGGACCTTCAACAATTTGGCAGCGAGTGGCCACATTGTGCCAACCTTGCCGAGGACGAACGTCTGACCTAAACCCCATCCCGGATTCCAGTGGTGCAGCCAGTAATATTCGTTCTGTTCCGCGCGCGGGCCGTTCGGATTCCGGAAGATCTCGGCACAGGCCCTTGTGTCCCTGAAATAGAAGCAGTCCCGGTTGCCCTCGAAATGCGCATACCCGCCGCTGTCGGCAACATCACCCCACGTGTAGGCATAGGTCGATCCATCTGCCGACGCAGTGACGCTCCACGGGACCCCGCTCTTGAAATCCTTCGCCTGCAGCGTGGCGGCGTTCGTCGTGCGGGTCCAGCACACGCCCCGGCGATCGTGTGGCCGAACATCAGTCTGTGCATCTCGTCGCCGCTCAGCCTGTCCGGCGACTTCGGATCGAAGTCGAACGGCAACTCCGGCATACCGGCCTTGAGCAGTCCTTCCTGAAAGCGCATCACGTCTTCAAGCTTTGCGAAGGGGAGATTCTGCGCGGCAAGCAGAACAAGGGGGGCGTCACCGCCGCCGTCCAGTCGGCGTCGTCAAAACAGATGAGCGAAACCTTGTCGGGTATTGATAAACCTAGCTCTCGAAGGACGCCGAGAAGGACGAGGGCGACGGAACTGTCCGTCGCGAGAAACGCGGTCGGACGGTTCGCAGACTGACAGCGCTGGCGCAACTGGCGAGCAAGATTCTCAGTGTCCCAACCTCCGAGGATAATCAGCTTGGGGACAATCTGGATTCCGGCGTCGTGGAGCGCTGCGCGGTAACCGTCGATACGCTCGCGAACAGAGGAAATCAGGTACTGTCGCTCCCCGTGAGAGGGGGCGTTGGACACAAGTGCGATGCGTCGGTGTTCTCGCTTGATGAGAGACGCCACCGCCTGATGGGCCGCGCGAAAGTTATCAATCGCAAAGGTGTCGGCATTGAGTACCGGTACACGCCTGTCGAGAAGGACGAAGGGAAAACCCATGTCCCGCGCCGTTGAGGTGATCCACCTCGATGCTGGAGGTTGGCGAAACAATCGGGCCATCGACACGGTTGGCGAGCAGCACGCGCACCGCGTTCCGTTCGAGTTCGATATCCTCGTCCGTGGTGGCTAGAACCACACCGAAGCCATTTGCGCTGGCTGTGTCCGTGATGGCCCGAATGGCTCGTGCAAAATACAAATTCTCAATACCGGCTACGCCAATCATCTCGCTGCGGCCCGTGGCCATGCTGCGGGCGAGTAGATTTGGCTGGGATCGCCTGCGACCACAAGCAATTGTTTCTATTCGCTTTTTAACGACTTCAACAGCCGATTTGTATCACAATAGGTATCACAATATGTAGCACATTCACTGCTGCTTCGTGGGCGCAACCAGAGGTGCGCGGTCGAAACCGCCGCTATATAGCTACAACCTCATGCAATGTCGGCTCTACACGCCATCCTGCTTCTTTCCGCCGCGCCGAACTGACCGCCTATCGTCCAAAATGAAATTGGTGGGCCCGGAGGGTCGCATGGCGGCTGAGCCAAATAAGCCATCGCAACAGTCGAGGTTACCGGATCTGGGCGTCGATCAGCACCTTTGCCGTGTCGATCAGTTCGCGTCTCAAGCCATCGGGTCCAAGGGTGACGGCGTGGCCATATGCGCCGTCGATGAGCAGCGCAAGTTGATCCCCAAGCCTTTGCGGATTGCGCGCGCCGAGAGCGCGAGCGATCGCGCGCAGGCGTTCGCGCATTTCCTGCTTGTTGGCGCAAGCAACGGCCGTGCCCGGGTGTTGACGATCCGGAAACTCGTTGGCCAGGTTGATGAACGGGCAGCCCCGGAAATGCGGGCTTGCGATCTGATCGCCAATGCCTTCAAGCAGCGCTCTCACCTGTCGAGACGGCGCATCGGCGTGGCGTTCCACAGTTTCGTCCCACCATTGCCAAAACCGCAGGTCCTCGCTTTCCGCAAAGGCCGCGATCAGATCATCCTTCGAGGCGAAGGTCCGGTAGAGGGAAGACTTGGACACCCCCGAGCGCGCCACGACCGCGTCGATGCCGACGGCGCGAATTCCTTCCTGATAGAAGAGCTCGGTCGCGGTTTCGACCAGGCGGGCGCGTGCGGAAGGCTCATCCCGACGCGGCGCGCCTCGCCGTCCTTTAGTCATGCTCATGCTTGCATTTTCTCTGCGGCGTCGATTGACAAAGGGACAGATCGGTACCTATAAAAGAACCGATCTGTACCTATGCACCTTTACTTGACGAGTTGGGGACTGGCAAGTCCCGGCCGCGGACGGAGCACGACTGTATGACGACCTCAAACACGGTGGAAGCCAACAAGGCGCTTGTTCTCGAGGCGATCAGGGGCGTCTTCATCCAACGCGATCCCGCTGTAATCGATCGCCTGTTCAGCGCCGATTATCGCCAGCACAATCCGCAGATTCCAAATGGACCGGCAGCGATCAAGGCGCTGCTGGGAAGCCTGTCGCCAGATTTCAAATACGAACCCGGCCTGGTCATTGCGGACGACGATTACGTCAGCATTCACGGCCGCTATACCGGGTGGGGACCGAAGCCCATGATTGCGGTCGACGTCTTTCGGGTCGCCAACGGCAAGATCGCCGAACATTGGGACGTTTTGCAGGAAGAGGTTCCGGCCGCGCAGAGCGCCAACGGGAACAGCATGTTCATTGAGCCGTAAGGCGCGCCCCGGCGGCGTCGGCAGCGAGATTCGGTCCCCGGAACTTCTCGTTGGAGCGGTTTGGACGTTGGTCGTTGAAGGTCTTGATACACTGCCGCGCTCGTGCCAGGGCACCCTTGAGGAGCTCAGTTCCGAGCGGACCGTCTGATGGATTGGGGTGGTCGCCCGTAGATCCGGATAAATGCCCGCCTCATGTTCTCGGCATCTCCAAAGCCCACTGCCTCCGCGATGCGTTCGACAGGTTCCGCTGTTGCCTCTATGCGGCCTCTTGCCAGATCCGCGCGAAGCCGTTCCACGACACGCGCAGGCGTGGTGCCGGTCTGCGCCCGGAATGTCCGGCTGAACTGGCGCAGGCTCATACCGGCCACCTCCGCCAGGCGCTCGACAGGAAGGTCCTCAGCAATGTGATCCCGCGCGTGACCTAAGGCAGCGGCGATCCGATCGCTCTTTGGCGCAAGATCGATCGACGCGGCGAATTGCGACTGCCCGCCATGGCGACGATGGTAGACAACCAGATACGCTCGCTATCTGACGTCTGTATGCTCTGGCTCGCTCATCCTCGGAGCTGCTGGCTTCCTCGTGGGTCGCCGGGCGGCTTGCCATTGGGCGTGGCGGGACCTGCTGCCGATCTTTGGGGCCATCGTCGACGACAGCCGCATCGTCCGGGATGGCAATATCCTGTCCGGCGGCGGCGTCACGGCAGGTATCGATTTTGTCCTGGCCCTCATCGCCGAGCTAAGCGGCCAACGGGTAGCCGAAATGGTGCAGCTCGGCCTCGAGTACGCGCCCCAACCGCCCTTCAATGCGGGCCGCCCGGACACGGCGTCGCCTGAAATTCTGGAAGCCGTGAACGCGCGCAACGCGATGAACCAGGCGCAACGGCGGGCACGTCTTGAAGGCTGGGCGGCGGCCCGTCAGGCGTAAGGTGTTCAGGTATGTGTGGGCGCCACGCCTTTGTAGCCGAGGCAGGAACACAGGCGCCGGATCCTCGGCCCGGGCTTCGTGGCGCCAGTCTCTTGACCCGACGGGAACGGACATAACCGTCCGCAAAACACATGGAGTCCGAGATGAGCGGTCTGGACAAGCCTGACTTCCTTGATGCACTGGCAGTCGGCCGGACATTGGATCTTGCGTTGCCCGACAGTCGCGCCGTACGGGATGCTTATGAGGCTGCGCAAGCTGAGTCATTGCCTTGGCTCTTCAATCACGTGGTGCGTTCCTGGCTTTATGGCGCCAAGCTTGCCCAGAAGCGCGTGCTCGCCCCGGACGCGGAACTGGTTGCCGTCGCGGTGCTTTTGCACGATCTCGGTCTTTCGCGCGGTGGCGCTCCGGACCGTCGATTCGAGGTTATCGGAGCAGATGCTGGCCGCGACTTCGCCCTTTGCCACAAGATGGGAGAGCGGCGCGCAGACACGATATGGGACGCTATCGCCTTGCACACCACGGGGTCGATTGCCCGGTACAAAGGGGTCGACATTGCATGCTGCATCAGTGGTATCGGGTGTGACTATGGTGGCTTCGGTTACGATGAACTGAGCGACGACAACAAGGACGTGATCCTGTCAGCCTATCCTCGCCTTGGGATGAAAAAACATCTGACGACTTGCCTCTGTGACATCGCAAGGAACCATCCGGATACTACGAGAGACAATTTCATCGCCGACTTTGCCTCGAAATATGTCCCGGGATATACGCGCGGCCGCTCGTCGGTCGACTTGCTGCATAGATCGCCGTTTGCCGAGTAGCCGGCATGGCTATGGCCTACGGGCGGCTCAGCTAGAGCAATTCCAGGAAAGGTGTGCAGTGGTTTTTCGCCCAAGTTTGCGTAAAAACAGAGAGTTAGAGCGGTTCGGCGATTCCGTTAAAACGCTGAACCGCTTTAACGAGGAGGGCAAGGTCTGCGGCGCTCGGAAATCAGCACACATCTTTGTGCGACTGAGCAGATGTTCTGATGTCGCCTTTGGGGCCGGAAGTCCGTTTGTCGTTTCCGTTTGCACCAGAAACGGCCTTTGGCCCAGCCGATTTCAGTTGTGATCGCCACTCTGGTAGAAGGCAGGTTGGCTTTCCATTTCAACCGTAACCCTTCGATTTTGGGCTAGAGCGCACACCCCTGCTTCGGCAGCGATGGCAGCACAGTATCCATCCCAGGCATTCGCGGCGATCGCGGGGAACTGGCCGGTTTGCACGAATTTCAGGAAGGCGCGGTTCTGACGGCGATAGGCCTCGGCATAGCGCCCTCTCCAATCGCTTTCGTAACGCGTGACGTGCTCCAAGCCAGAATCGACCGTCGCAAAAGACAGCGCGCTGAGCGATGTCGCGCCTTTCTCGCCTACCAGCTCCCCACGCACATCATAACCATAGGATGCGTTGTTGTTGATCTCGATGTTGACCAGTTGGCCTTCTGATGTTTCCAAGACCATAAAAACCGGAGCGACCTTCGAATCTGAACGAAGCGGCTGGAAAGCCGAGATGAAGCTGTATTCGACACCAAGCACGAAGCGCGCGACGTCGAATTCATGCGGAGCTGAATTCGTAATTGCCATCGCGGCGGTAAAGTCGGCCTGCGGGGTTTCCACGTTGCGATGAAAGTTGTGCATCATCAGTGCTCGACCGAGGCTCCCGCCGTCCACCGCGGCTTTCATCTCGGTGTAAGACTGATCGAAGCGCCGCATGAAACCGACCTGGACCAAACGACGGTTAACGGCGATCTCATTTTCCATGACCTGCAGACATTCCTTCGAAGACTGCGACAATGGCTTTTCACATAGACTCGGCTTGCCGGCACGAAGGCTAGCCAGCGACAGTGGTGCGTGGGTAAAATCCGGGCTCGCGATCACGACCGCGTCGACATCGTGGCGCGCAATTGCGGCTTCCGGGTCGGTCAGCACGTGTACTGCGCCGACTCTTTCCGCCAAACTCCGCGCCCGCTGCTCCGATGCGTCGCAGATCACCTGCAAAGTAGATCCCGGCAATTCTTCCGCGAAAATGCGAGCATGGTCACTACCCATGATTCCGGCGCCAATCACGGCAAGGCGAATTGACATAAAGGGCTCCAATGGCTGTCGCTGCTACCGAGCGGGTGGTTGAATTTCGGAGTCGATTTGGCGTTACTCGCTGACGTCGATCCACACTCCGCCGGCGGAGGACCTATGCACGTCCTCAACAAGGGCCTGGATACGCGCGCCGGATTGGAAATTCATCGGTTCCGGCCCCTGTCCGGATATGGCTTTCACGAAGTTCGCAATCTCAATGGCCTTGAGGTCATTGAAACCCAGCTGATGTCCGGGGGCGACACAGAACAGTCCGTACGGGTCATGGTCCGGACCGGCTTCGATACGCCTGAATCCACGACGTCCGGCTTGATCCGCGGCACTGTAGAAGTGCAGTTCGTTAAAACGTTCCTGGGTGAAGACCAGCGCGCCGTTAGTGCCATACACTTCGAAATCGTGCTGCATCTTGCGCCCCGTGGCAATCCAGCTGGCTTCGATTGAGCCCGATGCGCCATTGTCGAATCGAACGAACATCCGGGACAGGTCGTCGACTTGCACATCACGCCTACCACCGGCGCCATCGGGGCGCGCACCGATTACTGTGACGCAATCGCCCAACACCCGTGTTATTGGGCCGACAAGATACTCGGCCGTGGCAAGCGCATGGCTTCCAAGGTCCGCAACCGCACCTCCGCCAACTGGATCGTGGCGGAACGTGAACTGGCTTTCCGGATCCGCCATATAGTCCTCGGCATGGATGCCGCGGTAGCTCCGGATCTCGCCAAGCTCTCCGTTCCGGATCATCTCACGCGCCAAGCGCAGCATCGGGTTGCAAAGATAGTTGAAGCCGACCTGCGTGCGCACCCCAGCCTGTTTGGCCGCTTCAGCCATTTCCCATGCGTCGGTCGCCAGCGGTGCGAGGGGCTTTTCACAGTAGACGTGTTTGCCGGCGGCGATGGCTGCGAGTGCCATTTCCTTGTGAAAGGCATTCGGGGCGGTGATGTCTATCACATCGATTTCGGGATCTGAAATGAGCGTGCGCCAGTCGCCGCTCGACCGGGCAAAGCCTAGCGCTCGCGACGCCTGGGCTGCGATCTCGTCAGAGCGGTCGGCGATTGTATGCAGAACGATCTCAAACGGCAGATCGAAAACACGTTGTGCGGTTGCGAAGCCGAACACGTGGGTCTTGCCCATGAAGCCGGAGCCGATCAGGCCAATGCGCAGCTCAGGTCTGACTGTCATGCTTTCAAGCTCAATAAGGTGCAAGTTCGGAACGGCCCGTCGAGGACCGTCCATGGGAGCGGGAGGCGAGATTTCTCCCGCCTCCTTTCCTGGTTACTTCGCGATGCAGGTGTCGGCCGTCTCCGGCGTGCAGACGTCAAGTCCGGTGTAGGTCGGATCCGTCGGAGCCGGCTTGCCGTCCTTCATGTCCTTGAACGCGAGCATGGTCTTGTAGCCCATTTCGAAGGGACGCTGACCGACCTGGCCGAGGGAATATCCTTCCTTCATCTGTTCAATCTGCGTGGGCAAGGTGTCGGCAACGACCAGCGCCAATTCCTTCTTGGCGATCTTGTCCTTGTACGGCTCGACCGCGGCGCGGTTGGCGTCCGGCACAAATTGCGGGAAGCCGCCGGTCGGCACGAATGCGTCCAGGTTCGGCATCTTCGCCATGAAGTCCTGGAACTGCTGTACCGACAATGGGAAATCGTCGTTGGTATACAGCGGGCAGCCTGGCGCCTCGGTCCAGCCGTTCTGGCCGGTCAAAGGATCGCCCGGCGAGGCGGCTGACTTGGTCCCGGAGAGCGTGTCGCGGATGCCCTGCATGCGCTCGTTGTGGTTTGCCGCGGCCGCGCCACCGGACTGGATGCAGATGGTGCCCCCTTTCGGCTTGATCGTCTGCACGATCTTGGCGAGGTTCACACCGATCTCGTAGTTGTGCGTCCCGACATACGCGGCGCGCAGGTCCTTGTTCTCGGGCAGCACGTCCGCGTCCCAGGTCAACACAGGAATACCTGCTTCCTTGGCAGCTTGCAGCGCGACGGCCATCGCGGCCGCGTTCGCAGGCGCGACGGCGATACCATCGACCTTCTTGGCGACCAGATCCTGCACGATCTGAACCTGCTCCTCACCGCCACCGTGTTCGCCGGGTCCGATGTACATGCACTCGAATGCGCCTTTGGACTCGGCTTCTGCCTTCTTGCAGCCATCACGCGCCTGATCGAAATACGGGTTGTTCATGTTCTTCGGCACAAGCGCGAATACATATTTCTGCTGGGCGTAGGCCTGTCCCGCCATCAGGGCGGATGCTGCTACCGCAGCTGCCAAAAGGTATTTCGTCATTGATATTCCTCCGTTTGTTGTGTCCACCTCAGGATTTTCCGCCGGCCTAGGCCGGCAGAACTCTAGCCGCGCTTGATGATGAAAAAGGACTTCAGCGATCTGCCGGACGTCCCCATGCCAAGAAGCACGGCGAGAATGATGAAGATTCCGACGAAGGCACCCTGCCAGTTGGAATCGATGCCTGCCATCAGCAGCGCGTTGCGGACGACCTCGAGGAAGGCCGATCCGATAACCGCGCCAAACGCGGTGCCGTAGCCACCCATCAGACTGGCGCCACCAATGACGGTGCCGGCGATGACGCGCAACTCGTACCCTGTTCCCACCGCGTTGATCGCTGAGCCGCTGTAACCGAGCAGGAGCAGGGATGCGATCGAGGCGCAAAAGGACGAGAACACGTAGGCTTGGAATTTGATCTTATCGACGGGAACGCCCGTCATGCGCGCCGCGGTCTCATTGCCGCCGATTGCGAAAAGATGGCGCGCCCATGCGGTGAAGATGAACACCCAGCCGAGGGCTAGCGTCATAACCACCATCACCCAGAAGTGGGACGAGAACTGCGGTATCCAGTAAGGAACCCAGCCCTCCGGCGAGTGTATGGGCCACTTTGCCTGGCCGATGGCCTTTACGATCGGCGCGTCGGGTCCAAACTGATAGAGCATCTGGTTGCCTGACAGCACGACAGCCAATGATCGCGCGACCGACAACATGCCGAGTGTGACAACGAAGGACGGCATGCCGATATAGGCGACGAAAAACCCGTTGAACGAGCCGCAGGCGATACCGGCGAGAAGGCCCGCGCTAAAGGCCACGTACCATGAATAGTGAGCGGTCAGGAGCACACCGGCGACGATGGCGACCAGCCCCATGACGGATCCCACCGAGAGGTCGATCCCACCCGTGATCAAAACCACGGTCATGCCGAGCCCCATGATGGCGATTGGCGCGAAATTGCGGGTGATGTTGGTTGCGTTCTCGGCCGTGCCGAAACTCGGCTCCAATATGCTCATGAATACGACAAGGACGAAGAGCGCGACCGATACCCAGAAAGCCTGACTGGTCTTCAGCTTCTGAAATGCGGATTGCTCCACGATACCGACGACGTCGGCAATCGAAGCATGGCCATCTTCCGCAGTTTGGGGTTGACTAGGCTGCACGGATCGCTCCCGTGATTAGTCCGGTGATTTCTTCCGGAGAGGTCTGATCAGTTGGCTTATCGGCAACCTTCGTGCCGCGCCGGAGAACGACGATGCGGTCGCACACGGCAAAAACGTCCGGCATGCGGTGGCTGATCAGGATCACCGCAACACCGCGGGCTTTCATGCGCCTGATCAATTCCAGGACCTCAGCGACCTGGCGTACGGAAATTGCAGCGGTCGGTTCGTCCATCAGCACGAGCTTGGCATTGGACAAACGAGTTCGCGCAATCGCGACAGCCTGGCGCTGACCGCCAGACATTTTCTTTACAAGGTCGCGTGGCCTAGTTTCCGACTTGAGTTCGCCGAACAGCTCCGCAGAACGATCGATCATCGCCTGTTTGTCGAGAATCCGGAAAGGCCATACGCCCTTCTTGAGTTCTCGCCCCAAAAACACGTTCTGGGCGGCGGTCAGATTGTCCGCCAGAGCGAGATCCTGATACACGACCTCGATCCCCTCCGCGCGCGCATCGATCGGCTTGTGGAAGTGGCAGGCCTTGCCGTCGACCCTGATCTCGCCTTCGCTCGGGGGGAAATTTCCGGAAATCAGTTTGACCATCGTTGACTTGCCAGCGCCGTTGTCGCCCATCAGGCCGGCCACTTCACCGGGCTCGATCGAAAAGCTGACGTCTGACAGCGCGCGGATTGCTCCGAAGCTTTTGCCGACGCCCTGCACTTCAAGCAAAGACACGTGGTTCATCCTCCCATGGACCGGCGGCTCTTGGAGTCTCGCCTCGCCTCATTCTGCAACGGAAATTGCGTATGAAGTTCTTGTGCAACAATGTTTATTGCAGAGATTCTTAATTTGCAACAACTATTTTCTATATCCATTAACTAACTGTTTTTGATAAGATATTTCTTTTGTGCCGCTTTGGGGGAAATCAAAATCGGACGATTGCCGGAGATCCCAGCATCCCCTGTTGCAACGTTTCTTGTTACTCCGGAATGGGAAGGCTTTGGGAGCGGCTACGGCATTTGTTCAGCTGCCAAGATTATCAATGGCTGTTCAACGACGCGCTTTGGCCTCCAGCTCTTTGCCGTTGACGACGAGCGCTGGGTTGATCCTGCTCTCGAAGAAATCGAGCACGTTGCGCACCGCCGACACGGCCATCCGTTCACCGCATTCGGCGGTGAGGCCGGCAATATGGGGCGACAGGATCACCTGATCGCAGGACAGGAGCGGATTGTCGGCAGCGGGTGGTTCCTCATCGAACACATCCAGGCCAGCGGCCGCCACCTTGCCGGACTCAAGGGCTGCGAGAAGTGCCCTTTCGTCGACTACGCCGCCGCGCGCGGTGTTCACGAGCCAGGCTCCCGGCTTCATAAGAGAGAACTCGCGCTCGCCGATCACAGGAGCGTCACCCTTGGGTGCATGCACGGAAATCGCATCCGCCCATTGAAGGGCCGACGCCAGATCGGAGACGGCTTTAGCAGGGCCATCCGGCCATCCAATTTTCTCGAGATACGGATCGTAGGCGGCGATTTCCATGGAAAAGGCAGCCGCCATCTTCGCGAGATGCCGGCCGATGCGGCCGTATCCAAGAATCAGCAGACGCTTGCCGGCCAGTTCCGAAGCTTCCAGCCTGTTTCGCCAATTCCAGGCGCCCTCGCGAACCGATCGGTCCCCGCGCACCGAATGCTTGGCGCAGGCAAGGAGCATCATAATGGCGTGCTCTGCGACAGATATGGAATTGACGTCTCCGACGACAGCGAGCGTGATGCCGCGCTTGTTGAGGGACGGCAAATCGACAGAGTCGTAGCCAACACCATGACGGGACACGATCCGGAGCCTGCGCGCCATGTCGACGGTCGAGGCCGAGAGAGGCTGTGTGCGGATCACCAGCCCATCGGCCTTGTCGATCAGCGGCGCATAACTTGGCTCGGAGACTTCCTCCACGTAATCGTAGGTGATGCCTGCGGCCTGCTCGAGCAAGGAAATTCCAGCCGGATGGAGCTTCCCGGCAATCAGAACATGCGGCATCAATACCCTCCCTTGGAACCGGCGTTGACGCTTGATCCGCCCGTGAGTTCCCTGAACATATTGACGTTCGCTTCCGCCGCACCGGCCAGCATGCGTACGTCATTGGAGACGGTGGTCATGTTGTAGCCCCACCCGATCGCGCGCGCCGCGTAGGCCGGAGTTCCGCAGTGCAATGCCGCGGCTATGCCGGTTTTTTTGCAGGCCGCCACGATGCGCTGGATGGCCTCGATCATCTCCGGCTCTTCGCGGTCGAAGGCAGGCGGCAGCCGGCCTTGGGTCATGCCGAGGGTCAGATCGGCCGGGCCAACGTAGATCCCGTCAAGCCCCGGGGTCGAGGCGATCGCGTCGAGGTTGTCCATCGCCTCGGCGGTTTCAACCATGGCAAAAGCAAGTATCTCGGCATTCGCTTCCGAAGCATAATTGGCACCGGCCGCGAAATTCGCACGTGTCGGGCCGAAGCTTCGGCTGCCCAGCGGCGGATAGCGCAGGCAGCTGACAAACTCGGCCGCCTGTTCGGCTGTATTCACCATCGGACAGATGACGCCATAAGCACCCGCATCGAGCACTTTCATGATGATGCCCGGCTCCAGCCAAGGCACCCTGACGAGTGGCACCGTGGCGGAGGCCCGCATCGCCTGCAGCATTGGCAACAGGCCGTTGTAGTCGAGCACTCCATGCTGGAGATCGACGCCGATGCTGTCGTAGCCTTGCGCCGCCATGATCTCGGCGGTGAAACTGTTGCCGATTGAAAGCCAGCCGTTGATGGTCGGCTTCCCTTCGGCCCAGAGCTGTTTGAGCCTATTCTTGATCATGCGACGACCCCTTTAGAATACAACCTGAGCCAGCTTGGTATCGAGGTAGTCCCGGATACCTTCGGCGCCGCCCTCCCGGCCCATGCCGGAATGGTTGGTGCCGCCAAACGGCGCCTCGGAAGCCGCGAGCGCAAAGCTGTTGATGCCGACCATCCCGGCCTTGAGCGTCGCGACAACTCTGCGAGCGCGCCCCGCATCCCGGGTGAAGGCATAGGCTGAAAGTCCCATCTTCGAGGCGTTTGCCCGACCCAGGACCTCCTCTTCGGACGAGAAACGGCTGATAGCTGCCACCGGACCAAAATTCTCCTCGGCAAACACGGTCATGTCCTCAGCAACATCGGTAAGAACCGTCGGCTCGAAGAAATGGCCGGAATTGAAGGCTGGCGAGCGCCGGCCGCCCGCGGCAATCCTGGCGCCGGCCTTTTCGGCGTCGGCGACGATTTTTTCGATTTCGTCGAGCCTCCTGGCATTGATCAGTGGGCCCATCTGCACCGTCGGGTCGAGACCATCGCCCAGCTTCAGGGCCTTGGCCCGCGCAACGAAACCATCGACGAAAGCATCATGGACCCTTTCGTGAATGAAGAAGCGGTCCGGGGTGACGCAGACCTGCCCAGCATTGGCGTATTTCGTGGGCACGGACACGTTGAGCGCGCTTTCGATGTCCGCGTCGTCGAAGACGATGAGGGGTGCGTTACCGCCTAGCTCCATCGACACCTTCTTCACCGTATCGGCTGCGTCGCGCAGCATTTGCTGCCCGACCCGTGTAGACCCGGTCAGCGACACCTTGCGCACAAGCGCCGATGCCATCAGCGGCACGTAGGTCGTGGCCGTCGACCCGACGAGAAGGCCGACCGTGCCGGGGGGCAGCCTGCCCGCGCGCAGGCAGTCGATCATCACCATCGCGACGCCTGGCGTCTGGCTTGAAGGCCGAAGGATGGCCGAACACCCGGCGGCGAGCGCTGGAGCGATCTTGCGGGCGACGAGCGCTGCCGGAAAATTCCATGCCGTAAAGGCCGCCACGACGCCGATCGGCTCGTGCAGCACTTCGAGGCGACCTCCGGGGACACGGCTCTCGATGATGCGGCCGTAAATGCGTCGAGCCTCTTCGGCATACCAGCGGAACTGATCCGTCGCCAGCACCCACTCGCGTCCGGATTGCGCGATGGGCTTGCCAGTCTCCAACGTAATTATCCGAGCGGCTTCGTCCTGCCGCCGGCCCATTTCGTCGGCGATGGCGTGAAGTGCATCCGCGCGCTCGAACGCGCTCTTTGCCCGCCAGGCGCCAAGGCCACGTTCGGCCGCCACCAAGGCAGCCTGCGCATCTTCCAGCGTCGCCGTCGGCGCTTCGCCAAGTGAACGTTCGGTGACGGGACTGTCTACCGTCGCCGTGCCTCCGTCGGAAGCGGCGCGCCATTCACCGTCGATGAAAAGTCCGTATTTGTCATACATTGCCGGCACCGATCTCGCTGGTGTTGACCACGCGACGCTCAGCGACAGATTTCATCGCGGCCTCGGCGAGAACCAGTGCAAGGCGTCCATCCTCGAAGACGACCGACGGCTGGCGTCCGTTTTCGATTGCGTCGACGAAGTCGTCGATTTCAGCGTTGAATGCTTCCCTGTAACGCTCGATGAAGAAATGAAGGTAGGGCTGCGCCCGATCGGTCAGCCCATCGGCATAGATACGCGCCTCATGCGCGCGGCGGTTCTCGGAAATTGCCATGCCGGCAGATCCGAAAGCCTCGACGCGCTGATCGTATCCATAGACTGCCCGTCGTGAGTTGTTGATGATGCACTGCTTGCCGCTGGCGGTGCTCAAAACCACGGTCACCGTATCCCAGTCATTCGTCTCGGTCATCAGGTCGGGGTCGACCAGCCGGCTGCCGGTCGCAAAGACCTCAACGGGCTCTTCACCGAGCATGAAGCGAGCCATGTCAAAATCGTGGATTGTCATGTCGCGAAATATGCCGCCGGAGACGCGTATGTAGGCAGCTGGCGCCATGCCAGGATCCCGCGACGTGATGATCACCTGGTGAAGCTCGCCGAGCTCCCCACCTTCGATTGCAGCTCTCACCGCGGCATGCCCAGGGTCGAAGCGGCGGACGAAGCCAATCATGATAGGCAGTTTGCTTCCACGGATATTGGCCGCGCAGCGATCGACGCGCTTCAGGTCGAGATCGATAGGCTTCTCGCACAACACCGGCTTTCCGGCGGCAACTGCCCGCTCGATGTAGTCGACATGGGTATCGGTCGCCGTGGCGATCAAGACGGCGTCCACATCGCTCGTATCAAACATGGCGTTGGCCGAGTCCAACGCGGGAACCGCGAGCAAAGCTGCCACTTCGTCGGCCGCGGCGCGATTGACGTCGTAGACCGCAGCGAGTTTCGTTCGTGGATGAGCAGCGATGTTGGCGGCATGCATGCGCCCGATGCGCCCGCAACCGAGCACGCCAATTTTCAGCATTGAATTCCTCCGCAACAATATTTTTGCAATGATCGTTGCAAAGAGGTTGATTTGTCAATGGCTATTCCGTAAAAGTCTGGACAACGGAAATTCGCCAGGGAGGAAGCGATGACGAAGACCATTCGTCTGACCATGACGCAGGCGCTTGTGCGCTATTTGAGCAATCAATTCACCGTCGTCGACGGCAGCAAGGTTCCGCTGTTTGCGGGCGTGTTCGCCATTTTCGGTCACGGCAACGTCACCTGCCTGTCCGAGGCCCTGGAGGCCGCGCAGGACGTCCTTCCCACATGGCGCGGCCAGAATGAGCAGTCCATGGCACTGGCTGCTATAGGGTTCGCGAAGGCGAAGCGCCGGCGCCAGATTATGGTCGCCGCCACCTCTATCGGCCCGGGCGCTCTGAACATGGTAACCGCTGCGGGCGTCGCCCATTCAAATCGGCTTCCAGTGCTGATGATTGCGGGCGACACCTTTGTCAGCCGCCGGCCAGATCCGGTGATGCAGCAGGTCGAGCACTTCAGCGATCCCACAATCAACGTCAACGACGCATTCAAGGCGGTGACCCGCTACTGGGACCGTATCGTCCATCCCGAACAGATCATCTCCTCGCTGCCCCAGGCGGTCGCGGTTCTGCTTGATCCGGCCGACTGCGGGCCGGCCTTCATCGCCCTCCCCCAAGATGTGCAGGAAATCGCGTGGGATTATCCCGAGTCCTTCTTCGAACCCACGGTCCATGCGATTCCGCGCCCCCGGCCGGATCGCGCGCGCCTCGAAGAGGCGGTGCGTCTTCTCAAGACCGCCAAGCGTCCACTGATCATTTCGGGCGGCGGCGTGCGTTACTCCGGTGCGGAGGCCGCTCTTGCAAAATTCGCCGAAGCGCGCGGTATTCCGCTTGCTGAAACCATCGCCGGTAAGGGTACCGTGACGCACGACCATCCTGCCCATGCAGGGCCTATCGGCATCGTCGGCTCGACATCGGCGAACGCGCTTGCGGGTGAAGCCGATGTGATCCTGGCCGTCGGCACGCGGCTCATGGACTTCACGACGGGATCGTGGAGCGCATTCAGCCCCGACGCCAAGTTCGTCTCAATCAACGCCGCACGCTGGGATGCCACAAAGCACCGGGCTCTTGCCGTGGTCGGCGATGCATTGGAAACCATCAACGAGGTCGAGGCCGCGCTTGGTGACTGGAAGGTTGACAGCCGTTGGACCGAAAAGGGCAAGGTCGAGTTTGCCAAGTGGAACACTGCGCTCGACGGTTTCCAGAAGCCCACGAATGACCCGGTTCCGACCTACGCGCAGGTCGTTGGCGTGGTCAACGCGAAGGCCGGCGAGCGGGATCTGCTGATCACCGCGGCAGGCGGGCTGCCCGGGGAAGTCATGAAGAACTGGCGTGTGAAAGAGCCGAACACGTTCGACTGCGAGTTCGGATTTTCCTGCATGGGCTATGAGATCGCCGCCGGATGGGGTGCGGCGATGGCGGATCCGAGCCGCACGCCGATCGTGATGATCGGCGACGGCACCTACATGATGATGAATTCCGACATCTACTCATCGGTTCTCGCCGGCCACAAGATGATCCTGATCGTCTGTGACAATGGCGGCTATGCGGTGATCAACCGGCTCCAGAACGCCAAGGGCGGCGCGTCCTTCAACAACATGATCAAAGATTGCCGGGTCAACGAGCCGTTTTCGGTCGACTTCGCCAAGCACGCCGAGGCCATGGGCGCCCTGACGCGGCGGGTCGAGAGCCTTGCGGATCTCGGCCAGGCTGTGGAGTGGGCCAAAGGGACGGATCGCACCACGGTCATCACCATCGTCTCCGATGGCTACACCTGGACACCCGGCGACGCGTGGTGGGACGTTGGCGTGCCGCAGGTCAGCGAGCGCGCCGAGGTGCGCGCCGCGCACAAAGCCCAGGAGGACGGCCGCAAGAAACAGCGCGTCGGCGTTTAACGCTGCTGCCCCGCACGGGGCATTGCAGCCGGCGGCGCGGGGTGGCCTCCTTGCCCGGCGTCGCCGGAGCCAATCCAACTCGGAGCAAGAGATGAAAGCGAGACTCGGGATCGCACCGATTGCGTGGTGGAACGACGACCTTCCTGAACTCAGTGACGACGTGTCCCTGGAGGAATGTTTGTCACAAGCGCGCAGCGCGGGATTCACCGGCATGGAAACGGGCCGGCGCTTTCCGATGGATGCCGAGATCCTCATTCCGATCCTGCAGAAGCAGGGCATGAGCGTATGTGGAGGCTGGTTCTCAGGCCTGCTGCTCGACGGCGACCTTGAAACCGAAAAAGAGAGGATTGGCCAACAGCTGCGGCTGTTCAAGGCAGTGGGCGCGCCATGCATCGTCTACGGGGAGACGGCGGGATCGATCCAAGGTGACCGTCTTGCGCCGCTTGCTTCCAAGCGACGTCTTACCGAAGACGAGGTCAAAGCCTACGGACGCAAGCTAACAGCTTTCGCGGAATGGTGCGCCGGAGAAGGGATGCCCATTTCCTATCACCACCACATGGCGGCGCCCATCGAGACGGAAGCCGAGGTGGATCTCCTCATGAGGCACTCGGGCGAGGCGCTGCCCCTGCTCTTCGATGCCGGCCACATGGCTTTCGCCGGCGGCGACGTACTGCGTGTCATCGACCGTCACCACGCGCGGATCTCACACGTTCACACCAAGGACATCCGGCAAGACGTCGTCGATGCCCTCGACCGGTCGCGGGAAAGCTTCCTGAACGCCGTGATCAAGGGTGCCTTCACGGTGCCCGGCGACGGTTCACTCGACTTCGAGGCGATCGTCCGGCGACTCGCCTCGCATGGTTACGAGGGTTGGTTCGTCGTTGAGGCGGAACAAGACCCGATCAAGAACCCGCCGCTGCGGATGGCGATGACTGGTCACAAGGAATTGCTGCGCGTGATGGCTGCGGCTGGCTACACAGTGGAGGACAAGGCATGAACCGAATGGATGGTAAGATCTGCGTCGTTACCGGATCGACGCAGGGACTGGGCGCTGCTATCGCTCGCCAGCTGGCGCAAGCCGGAGCGGCGGGCCTTGTCACACTTGGCCGCAACGAAACCAAGGGCCGCGCGGTGGCCGCCGACGTTTCACACGCCACGGGCGTGCCTGTGCACTATGTCAACGCCGATCTTGGAAATGTCGAGGATTGCCGCCGCGTGATCGCGGAAGCGGAGCGCGTTTTCGGTAGGATCGACGTGCTGGTCAACGCCGGTGCCCGAACGGACCGGGGCACGATCCTCGACACGTCGCCAGAATTGTTCGACGCCCTGTTCGCCGTGAATGTGCGCGGACCTTACTTCCTCATGCAGGAAACCATACGGCACATGATCCGCAATGGCATCGAGGGTGCGATCTGCAACATCGGCTCGATCTCACAGCAGGCCGGCCAGCCGTTTATCAACGTCTACTGTGCCACCAAGGCGGCACTGGCGACGCTGACCCGCAACACGGCGTTTTCGGTCATGAAGAACCGCATCCGCGTCAATCAGCTGGATATCGGCTGGATGGCGTCCGATCATGAGCGGGAATTGCAGGCGAGCGAGAAAGGCGATCCTGACTGGGAAGCCAAAGCCGTTGCAAACCTGCCGTTCGGACGCCTGATCGACCCCCGCGAAGCTGCTCGGGCGGTAAACTTTCTCGTTTCGGACGATGCCGGGCTGATGACGGGTGCTGTTGTGGATTACGACCAGACCGTGCTTGGAGCCGCACCAGGCCCCATGGCCGTTCCTGAGAAGGCGATGGCGCTCTGAAGCCATGAACCGCCGAAGCGGAGACGGAGAAAAACCAATTGTCTTGAAGAACCGCGCAAAGCGCCGAGGCAGCTACTGAGTTGTGACCGTGGGAATACGAGGATTGAGCGGATCTTTTTGAAGGCGCGCCGCCAAGCCTAAGGTGACGGCTTGCGCGAGGCACATCGGAGCGGCAAGCGAGCGCGAGAACGTATATTCGTGCTCGGGCACCGCGAATAACACCCGCGCGCTCTTCGCAAGAGGCGAAAGAGTGCTGTCTGATATTGCCACGATAGGCACGCCGCGCTGAGCCGCCTCTTCCACCACGTTCACGACCTCGTTGGCGTAGAACCGGAAAGACACGGCGAACAACACGTCGGTCGTCCGCATCGCCCGCGCCATATGGGTCGCCAATCCGCCACCGGCATCCAGCAGGACGCAACGTTTACCCAGCATCGTCAAAATGTAGCGGAGAAGCTCGACCACCGGCGCCGAGCGCAGTTGGCCGAGGAGGTAGATGACGTCCGCCTCTTCGAGCAGGTCTACCGCTTCGCTCAGACGATCCGGATGGATTCCACTCAGGAGGTCCTGAAGGGAGGCGATGTCTCGCACGACGAGATCTTGCATGAAGCCATATTCGCTTTTGTCGATCCGCCCACCAAGCTCCGTTTCCAGTGCCTTCACACGAGCCTCAAAACCGGGGGCGGCGGTCGACAGTCGCTTCTGGAACAGAGACTGAAGCTCTTTGAAGCCCTCGTAACCGAGCGCCTGCGCAAAGCGCACGAAGCTCGATGCGTGGACCCCGCTGCTATCCCCGATCGAATTCACGGACCTGACTGCGACGTCGTTTGGGTTCTGCGTGAGATAGAGAGCGATCTTCTGGTACGATTTGCTCATTTCGTCATATCTATCGTGGATGAGCCGGATTAGTTCTTCGTAGTCTCTCGGCGCTTTAGCGGTCGGTTTCATGTCTCAATCTTTCGCAATATTCATTGCACCATGACGTATTGGCGTTGATTCCGCTAGCTAAATCCGTCGCAACATTGCAGCGGGGCCGAGAAACTTCGAGCGCGGAGGTATGCAGCAATAGCCGATGTTAGCCGCGAGGCTTATTCGGTTGAATGCTGCAACCAAGATCGGAGCGGTACCGTCTCCAACCCCACCGGAACGTGTGCAGGCGGCGGAGAGGCTTCAATATGGCGCTTGTAGTGGCTGCCCTTGCGAGACATCTCCAACTGCGCATCGAGGTGCGGCGAGACGCATGCTGCGAACCGCGAGAGGGCACGGCAGATTGGTTCGCTGACCACGTCGGCTGTTCGTGCAGCCGCGACCTCCAGGGCCGGAGACGTCTTCTTTTTGAGCGTCTGCAAAATTGAACACTACGACCGAGATGCGTGCGCAAAGTCATGCGGGCAGCGCCGCGAGCATCCCTGAATGGATGAGTGCAACCGCCTTGACCATGCTGGCGGCGAGTGCGGCGCCCGTGCCCTCCCCCTCGCCAATCCCCAGATCGAAGAGTGGTGTCAGGCCGATCTTCTTCGCGAGCTGACGATGGCCGGGCTCGGTCGCGGAGACATAAGCCAACAGGCAGTGGTCGAGAGCCGTCGGATTGGCGCGATAGAGCACCGCCGCGGCCGCTGTTGCCGCAAAGCCCTCAAGGACGACGGCGACCTGTGTCCGCGCCGCTATGATTGTGCCGGCAATCGCCGCGAATTCGCGTCCGCCCAAGCGGCGCAGAACTTCGAGCGGATCCTCGAGATGGCCGGCGTGCAAGGCGAGCCCATCATCGACGATCTTCGCCTTCCGGCCGATCATCGTAGCATCGGCCCCTGAGCCAGCGCCAACCCAGTCGACACCACTGCCGCCGAAGAGCGCGGCCGATACCGCCGCGGCGGCAGTCGAGCAGCCGACGCCGACACTCGCCAGTGCCATAAGATCGACGCCGTCGCTGACCGCCTCTATGCCGTATGCCATGGTCGCAGCGCAGCCTCCCTCATCCAGCGCGGCGTCTGTGGTGAAATCGGCGGTCGGCAGGTCGAGCGCGAGGTCGTACAGGTTCAGCCCGAGGTCGTGGGGTGCACAGACCTGGTTGACTCCCGCGCCGCCGGCCGCCGCAAGCTCGACGAAGCGCCGAGTGGCGCCCATCGGACGCGGTGAGACCCCATGTCGCGCGATCCCGTGATTGCCGGCGAAGATCGCCACGACCGGGCGCTGAACAGTCGGCAGCCGACCCGTCGAAGCGGCTAGCCAAGCGGCAATCTTTTCGATGCGGCCAAGCGAATTTTCGGGCTTGCCCATGCGTCCGAAATCGTCGCGAACGCGTGCAGCCGCGTGCTCATCCAGCGGTGGCAGCCGCTCTATGAGCGCACGATAATCGTCGAAGGGCAGGCCGGTATCAATCGACGAAAGAATTGCCATGTCCAGGTTCTCGGTGAGAAATTCACTGTCAGCGCTCGCCTTTCGGCATCACTTTCGCGACGTTGCAGCAACGGCGTTCACACGGTGAGAGAAGGGCGAGCTTTTGTGAGACGGCATGCTCAGTTAGTGAGTCCCATCGGCCGTGGGGACGGGCTGCGTATACGCGAGCGGGCGCTCACCGTTCTGATAGTCCTTTACCGGCAGGGCCGGTTGCGGCCGTGCGTAGAACATCGGCTCGCGGGTATCGAGACCGGCGTCGGCGGCCTGCATCTTCATCTCTACCCCAGTACCGTCGGCTTCCGCTTTGCCCATCGCATCTTGCAGTTGTTGCGCGGCTTGCTGGCTCCATGGCAGCACATAGAAGCGCGGCTCGGTCGAGCCGGCCGTAGTGAGCCATACGTAGATGGCTTCGTTCTCAACCGGGACGGCGCCCACGACCTGGGCTTTTGCCATGTCCCGCCATTCGAAAGTAAGCGGCTTGGGGCGGCCGAGAAGCTCGCTGGCACCAACATAGACGATGGCGATCAGCGCCAGGAAGATGCCGACCGAGAGGGTGCGGCGAGCAATGCCTGCCTGCGGCAGGATGATGAAGATGAACGCGCCCAGCAGCAGGGCGAAGATGACAGGAGCGATCATCATTGGGTGGCCGCCACGCGTAGAGGTTTGAACAGACTGTTGATGCTGCCTGGCACCAGTTGGCCAGTCGAATCGAGCCGGAATCTCAAGGCGGTAAGCTCCTGGTTGGGCTTGCGCAATTGGATCGTCGTTGTGGCGAGCGGCGCAGACGACTTGGTAGAATCGGGCTTTACGCTGACGGTGACCTTCACCGGGATGGGATATGTAACGTTGACGCCGCGATACATGTGAACATTGACGATGTATTCACCCGCGGGAGCTCCTCGCGAATAGGCGACCTCATGGTTGGAGTCGGTCATGTCCTGTGCCATCCCCAGATCATCGCGCAGCAGATCGAACACCTTGCCGCTCTTGTTGGAGTAGCCGACCGGCACATCGCCGGGCGCCTGGACCCACAGGTCGACATCGGCGTCGAGCATGTCCGGCCATTGCGTCTCGACGGTGACGTTCCCGGGCGCCGTGACGCCATCGGTCTCGCTCGCCTTGGCCGGCGGGTTCATCACCGTCATCATGAGCGTGGTCATGAGGACAAAGCCGCCGAGCATCAAGAGAGCGGTGTCGAGCCAGACGGTGAGAGTTTCCTCATCCATCGAAGTTACCGAGCAGGCGAAGATTGATCTTGAGCCACAGGTTCGTGGCTATACCGAGCAGTGTCGCATAGAGCGCGACATACATGCCGTCGATCACCGACCCGATCATCGAACGGATCGCATTGGGGTCGGCCGTGCCGCCGGCGCGCGCCGCAGAGAAGGCGACGATGAGCCCAACCACGGTTCCGAGCAGCCCGATCCGCACCACATGGGTGGCCAGCCAATCGACGTCGCGCCAGCGCCGAAAGAAGACGCACAGAATGCCCAGGGCGCCAATGGCTGCGATCAGCCAGCAGAGAAACGCGTTATTGCCGGCGAAGGGTTTGCCGGCAATGCCGACGGCCCATAGCCCCACGATACCAGCCGCGCCGACCGCCTGAAGCACGATGAACCGCGACAGAAAAGCCTTTGGAGCGCCGTGGTCGGAGTGCGTGTCCGGCAGCCTGCGGACAACGGCCTGTGTTCCAAGGTCAGCTGCCTGTTCTAGCCGCAGCTTCTGGGCAATCGGACTGGGCCACGCCATCTGCCGCGGTGCGCTTTCGCGGGAATAGATATCAACCATCTTGCCGTTCCTTCCTTCACGATCCATGCGATCAGGCGCCGCGCTCGCCCTTGGCGCCGACCCGCTTCAATTCTTCCCAGCCTTCGCCGATGGCGACGAGGCAGCTTGAGCCGTTAGGCTGGCTGACCAGGATCGTCCAGGTCTCGCCATCGTCGCTGGTCAGCACTTCGACGACTGAGCCGTTCTTGGCCAGGCCGAGGGCAACGGGCGCTTCCTTGAATCGGCTGGAAAGTTGCTTCAGGATTTCTGGTCGCGAGCCGCACGGGGGCAACCCGCCCGCCGGGGCTGCTGGCGATTCCGCCGCCACGGGCATGGTGGAGATGGCGATAAGCGAGACTGCCGCGCTCATCGCTTTGATGCGCGTCAACGCAAAACGTGTTTTGATCCGTAAGGGAGCTTCATTGGACATCGGGATTCTCCGAATTCGGGGCGAAGGCTGACCTCTCAGCCGTCGCTGCGGTTGAATTCAGTGCAATACGCCGACCTTTTCCTGAGTTTGGCTAAAACTGGCCAGCAATGGTCCTGAGGCCATCTTGCTGCTCCGAGTTCATACGAATAGGCCAATATGTAGTATGGTCGTCAGGGTCGGCGTCCATTCCTCTACGTTACATAGTCGAGGGGAAATATGCTTGTACGGTGCTGCTAAGTCGGGGCCGATCGTGCTCAAAGAGTCGGCCGCGCGACGTTGACTAGTAGCGCAGCGAGGCTGAGCAAGACCGAGAGCAGCAGGGCAGGCAGGCCGATTTGCCATTCGAGAACACAGCCCGCCCCGCAACCGATGAGAAACCCGACGATCGGCGGGAAGGTTGCTGCGACTTTTTCGTGCGCGGCCCCGCGACTTGTTGCGGGACCTGCAACGCTCTCAATAGCGGCTACCGTGAATCGCGTGATGTTGGTGGTCAGGACCGCCGTCGAGGGAGCACCGGGTATCGAGATCTGAACCAGGACGTTCTGGACCGCCATAGCCGCTACGCCGCACATGCCCGCAAGTGTAGCCCACGGCGCTTCGGTGTCAAAGCTGTGGCCAAGCGGGAGACAGAGAAGGAAGAAGCCGAGCAGCAGGGCGAACTGGAGTATCAGGAGCGCACAGTCGACCGCCCCCTGTCCGTATCGGTCGAGCGCGAGACCCATCAGCCGGGCCAGGCCGAGCACCACCACGAACACGGGTACGGAGATCATCTCCGCGATTCCCGCCCTGCCCTGTGCAACCAGATGGCTGGCGAGGATGACAATGTTGCCAGTGATGTGCGCGGTGAACAGGCCGTTGAGGCCAAGAAAGCCGATGGCATCCGTCGAGCCCGCAGTCGCGCTCAGCAGCAGCAAAGCCAGGGTTCGACCGCGCTCCGACTGATGGTTGGCTAAGGTCATTGCCCGCCTTGAGAGCTAGAGCCTAGAGCGGCGAGCGCTCAAACGGGATCGCCTTCGCCGCTCTATCTTTTGTTTGGGCATCGGACTCATCCGAGAAACCTCTTCGCACTTTCGGTCCGATGCTTGCTACGCCAAGAGACAGACCTTCGCCTCACACTGGGTAGACCGGGCGGTAGACCCTCGAGCGGATCAGCGCGCCGACATCGTCCGGCTGCGGTACCCCCGCCAGCCCCTGTTCGAAGATGCGAGCCGCAACCCGCTCGGCCACATGCAGCGAGGCGCTGAAAATCCGCCCGCGCGGAGGGTAAATCAGCCCTGCCGCGAGGTTCTCCTCGCTGACCTGCTCGGCGATGGCCTGCGCGGCGGTGAGGAACATGTCCTCCGTGACGCGCTTGGCCTCGGTGGCGAAGATCGCCATAGCCATCGCAGGGAAGATGTAGACGTTGTTGCCCTGGTTCGGGACGAGTTTCCGGCCGTCGAGCTCGACCGGGGGAAAAGGGCTGCCGCTGGCAAAGATGGCGCGACCGTCCGACCAGCGATAGACTTCTTCCGCCGTGGCTTCGGAGCGCGAGGTCGGATTGGAGTAGGGAAAGATGATCGGCCGTGGATTGAACTCCGCCATGCTTTCGATCACCTCACGGGTGAACAGCTTCGGCACGCCGCTGACCCCGATGATGCCGGTGGGCCTCAAGGTCCTGACCGCCTCGAGGAATGTCGAGATCGGCGACCGGTCCTGCACGAATGGGCGCTGAAAGTCAGCAACATCGTTGCGCGACGTGACGAGCAGACCATTGAGATCGAAGAGAGCGTTGCGACGCCTTGCTTCATCTATGTCCATCCCGGCTCCAGCCATGGCCTGACTGATCAGCTCCGCAATCCCGGTCGCCGCAGAGCCTGCACCGAGAAACAGGAACCGCTGATCGGTGATCTTCTGTTTTGTGATGCGCAAGGAGGCCAGAATTCCAGCGAGCGCGACCCCCGCGGTGCCCTGAATGTCGTCATTGAACGTGCAGATCTCGTTCCGGTAGCGCTGGAGGATGGGGACGGCATTGATGTTCCCAAAGTCTTCCCATTGAATGCAGCATTTCGGGTACAGCTGCTGTACCGCTACGACAAATTCCTCGACGAACGCCATGTATTCGTCACCGCGAACGCGGCCCTGCCGCAGTCCCAGGTAGAGTGGGTCGTCGAGTAGAGCCTGGTTGTTCGTGCCGACGTCGAGGACGACGGGCAGGCAGCTTTGCGGCGGCACGCCGGCGCAGGCCGTGCACAGAGAGAGTTTCCCAATTGGAATGCCCATGCCGCCGGCGCCGAGATCCCCTAACCCGAGGATGCGCTCGCCGTCGGTCACGACAAGGAAGCGCACGTCCTTGTCGGGCCAGTTGGAAAGCAACTCCTTCACGCGGCCGCGCGCGCTTATCGGCAGATAGATGCCGCGCGGCTGGCGGAAAATATGGCCGAATTTCTGGCACGCCTCGCCTACCGTGGGAGTATACACAATCGGCATATAGGCCGCCGGATCCGACATCAGGACGGCGTAATAGAGCGTCTCGTTACGCGCCTGCAGGTCCGAGAGCACAAGATATTTCTGCAGATCGTCATTGAGGCTGGAGATCTCGTCGTGGCGGCGCGCCACCTGCAGCTCGGTCGATAGCACGGCGGGCGGCAGCAGACCTTCGAGCCCCAAGGCGTGGCGCTCCGACTCCGTGAACGAGGTGCCTTTGTTCAGACGCGGATTGCGCAGCAGATCGTAGCCTGTGAGGCGCTCCGGCGCTGGTGCATTCATCGTTTTGCTCCATTTGCTTGCGGTTGTCAGATACTGTTGAGGGCCGAAACGCTCCCGTCGACTTCATTGGCCACGTAGGGCCTGACCATCTTTGCCGGATCGATCACGCGCTCAAACGTCGCCTCGTCGACATGGCCGAGATGCAGCGCAGCCTCCTTCAGAGTCAGATCGTGCTCCAATGCGTAGTGCGCGATCGCCGAGGCCTTGTCATAGCCGATCACCGGCGCGAGCGCGGTCACCAGCATCAGCGAGCGGCGTACATATTCGGCAATCTGCTTGCGGTTGGGCTGTGTGCCCTCGACGAGAAACTTTCGAAAGTTCGTGCACCCGTCACTGAGCAGCGTAATCGACTGAGCGATGCCAGCTATTATCAGCGGCTTGTAGACATTCATCTCAAGATAGCCGCTGGCGCCGCCGAAACCGACCGCCACGTCGTTAGCCATGACCTGCACGGCGATCATGGTCAGCGCCTCGGCCTGCGTCGGATTGACCTTGCCCGGCATGATCGACGAGCCGGGTTCGTTCTGCGGGATCAGCAGCTCGGCGAAGCCAGCCCGTGGGCCGCACGAGAGCAGCCGGATATCGTTGCCGATCTTGTAAAGCGACACCGCCAGGGTTCTCAGTGTTCCCGACAATTGGACCAGAGCGTCATGTGCGCCTTGAACCGCGAACTTGTTCGGTGCGGTTACGAAGGGCAGCTTCGTCAGCTTGGCTATCTCCGTAGCCGCCGCTTCGGCGAAGCCGGGCGCGGCGTTGATGCCGGTACCAACCGCCGTACCGCCGAGGGCAAGCCTGTAAATGCCCGGTAGCGCTGCCTCGATCCGCTCCAGGTCATCGGCCAGCATCGCGGCATAACCCGACCATTCCTGGCCCAGGGTGAGCGGCGTCGCATCCTGCATGTGGGTGCGCCCGATCTTCACGATGTCGTCCCATTCAGCTGCTTTGGCGGCAATTGCGTCGCGCAGCGCGGCAATGGCGGGAACCAACCGCTCCTTGACATTGACAGCCGCGGCTATGTGCATCGCCGAGGGGAACGTGTCGTTCGACGATTGCGACATGTTGACGTGGTCGTTGGGATGAACCGGTTGCTTGCTGCCGAGCTCCGTGCCGGCCATCTGGCAGCAGCGGTTCGAGACGACTTCATTGACGTTCATATTGAACTGAGTGCCGCTACCAGTCATCCACACATGGAGCGGAAACATCTCGTCGTGTTCGCCCGCAAGGATTTCGTCGCAGACGCGGATGATCAACTCGCAAACCTGATCATTCAACCGCTGGCCAGCGTGGTTTGCAACGGCGGCGGACCGCTTTATGATCGCGTAGGCAGCTATCATCTCTCGCGGGATCAGGTCCTGCCCGATGCTGAAGTGCATCAATGAGCGCTGGGTCTGGGCGCCCCAGAGCTTGTCAGCCGGCACATCGATGTGGCCGAAGCTGTCGGCTTCCGTACGAACTCGTGTCATGTTGGTCTCGCCTATTGCTGAGCCATGTTCGAGGATGCTTACGCGCGCTCGCTCATCATCCGCTTAGTGTTGCCGATCGCCCGCGCCGGGTTCAGCCCCTTCGGGCACGTCCTGGTGCAATTCATGATCGTGTGGCAGCGATAGAGGCGGAAGGGATCTTCAAGTCGATCAAGTCGCTCTCCGGTGTGCTGATCACGACTGTCTGCAAGCCAGCGATAGGACTGCAACAGGATCGAGGGGCCGAGATACTTGTCCTGGTTCCACCAGTAGCTCGGGCAGGAAGTGGAGCAGCAGAAGCAGAGGATGCACTCCCACAGTCCATCGAGCTTGGCACGATCTTCCGGGGATTGCGGTCGTTCGCGATCCGGTGCCGGCTGGTCGGATTGCAGCCACGGCTCGATCAGCTCGTACTGCGCATAGAGGCCGGTCAAGTCCGCAACGAGATCCTTCAAGACCGGTAGATGCGGCAGTGGCGTGATACGGCTCGCCCCCTTCTTCAGGCTATCGATCGACGTGAGACAGGCCAGCGTGTTGTGCCCGTCGATGTTCATCGCACAGGAGCCGCACACGCCTTCGCGGCAAGAACGCCGAAAGGACAGTGATGGATCGATCTGATCATTGATCTTGAAGAGCGCATCGAGAACCATCGGTCCGCAATGTTCGAGGTCTATGTCGTATGTATCTGTGGTCGGATTGGCGTTATTTTCCTGAGCCCAACGATAGATATGAAAGCTCTTGACCTGGGCGCTCTTTGTCGGCGACGGCCAGTGTTTTCCTTTGCCGACTTTTGAATTCGCGGGAAGCGTAAATTCGGACATTTTGATAATGCTCCTTGTTTGGGCGCGAGATGCGATGGACGCGGACCGGGGGCCGGGACACCCTCCCGATCGAGGTCCGGCAGCCCTGGAGAAAATTTGGTGACCGACGCCTAGTGGGTGCGCTCTGCCGGCGGAAAACTTTCCACTTCGCTGGAGAGCGTATCCAGCCGCACCGGCCGGTAGGCGAAGTTGACGTCCCAGTCCTCATTCTTCCAGGCAACGGTATGCTTGAGCCAGTTTACGTCGTCTCGTTTTTGATAGTCCTCGCGCGCATGAGCACCTCGAGATTCGGTGCGCGCGTTCGCCGAGTGAGCGATCACCACGGCTTGATCTGCCAGGTTGGCCAATTCCAGTGCCGAAACCAATCCGACGTTCCACGTCAGGGAAGGATCGTCGACGGTCACGCGGTCTAGCGGATCGCGCAGGGCGATCAGCTTGGTAAGCCCTTCCTTCAAAGTGTCGCCGCGCCTGAATACGCCGAAGCCCGTTTGCATCACCTCCTGCATGAGCGGTCGGATCTCACCCGGCTTGTTCCCGCCCTTGCTATGGCGCGTTCGGTCAAAGCGCGCCAATGCCGCCTCCTGCGAAGGGCCGTCTGCTTCGCGCACGCGCGATCCGGGCTTGATCACCTCCGCAGCGCGCTGCGCTGCGGCCCGACCAAAGACGATCAGATCGAGCAGGCTGTTGGTGCCAAGGCGGTTGCCGCCATGTACCGAGACGCAAGCGGCTTCGCCAATCGCCATCAAACCCGGGACGACTTCCTCGGAGTTATCCTTGGTCGGACTCACGACCTCGGCCCTAATGTTCGTGGGAATGCCGCCCATGACGTAATGCACGGTCGGAATAACCGGGATCGGTTCCTTGTGCGCGTCGACGCCGGCGAAGGTGCGCGCCGACTGGACGATTCCTGGCAGCCGCTGATCGAGGACGTCCGCAGGCAGGTGCTCGAGATGCAGGTGGATGTGATCCTTCTTCTCGCCGACGCCGCGGCCCTCGCGGATCTCGACGGCTTCTGCCCGGCTGACCACATCTCGTGAAGACAGATCCTTCTCGCGCGGCGCATATTTGGGCATAAATCGCTCGCCGTCGCTATTGGTCAGATACCCGCCTTCGCCGCGCGCGCCCTCTGTGATCAGAACGCCCGCGCCATAGACACCGGTTGGATGGAACTGGATGAACTCCATATCCTGCAACGGCAGCCCGGCGCGCAGCGCCATGGCACTGCCGTCGCCCGTGCAGGTGTGCGCCGAAGTGCAGGACTGATACACACGTCCACATCCGCCCGTGGCGATGACCGTCATGTTGGCGCGGAAACGGTGGATCGAGCCATCCTCCAGGCACCAGGCAAGCAGGCCACGACAGACACCGTCCTCGTCCATGATCAGGTCGAGGGCGAAGTATTCGACGAAGAACCGCGCTTTGTGCTTCAGACACTGCTGGTAGAGAGTGTGCAGGATAGCATGGCCGGTGCGATCCGCTGCGGCGCAGGCCCGATAGGCCATGTCGCCCTTTGTGTACTCGGTTGTATGCCCGCCGAACCGCCGTTGGTAGATCTTGCCAGCGTCGGTCCGGCTGAACGGCACGCCCAAATGCTCGAGCTCGACAACCGCGTCGATCGCCTCTCGGCACATATATGCGATCGCGTCCTGGTCACCGAGCCAATCAGAGCCTCTCACCGTGTCGAACATATGCCAACGCCAATCGTCGTTCTCGATATTGCCGAGAGCAGCGCTGATTCCGCCTTGCGCCGCGACCGTGTGGCTACGCGTAGGAAAGACCTTGGTAATACAGGCAGTGTTCAGTCCGGCCGCGACCATCCCGAGTGTTGCTCGCAATCCGGCGCCGCCGGCACCAAGAACGATGACGTCGAAGGAATGATCGATGATGTCGTAAGCATTGGGCATGCCGTACTCCTAGTGGGTGAGAAAGAGCTTGAGGATGGCGAGAACACTCGCAGTTGCGAGAATTACCGCTGCCGCCCGGATGAACAGCTCTGCTGCAAGCCGCCGGGCCCGCGTGTGTACATAGTCAAGAAGCACCGAACGGATACCGATCAGCGCGTGGGTGATTGCGGCAAATACGAAAAGGATGACGAGCAATGCCGGCACGGGTGACGCAAGCCAGGCGGCTGCAGTCGTTCGGTCGGACGTCGCGAGCCAAAGAACTGACGCGGCGAAATACAGACCGAGGGGAATTAGCGCTAGCGCCGTCAAACGCTGCAAGCGCCATTCCTGCAGCCCGTCACGCGCGCTGCCAAGCTGGTTCACGCGCCGGAGCACTGTCGCATCGCGCAGTGCGGTTGAATCCGCTGAAGACGAAGACTTTGTCATCGAGCCCTCCTAGGCCAGAACCACGTAGAGCCAGGTGATGAGGGTCAGGACAACTGTCGCTGCCAAGACCCCGTAGCCGCTGCGGTAAGCGCTGCGGAGTTCAAAGCCGTAGCCGGCATCCCAGGCTAGGTGACGAACGCCGTTGCACAAATGGTAGAAGAAGGCGAGCGACCAGCCAAACAACAACAACAATCCGACTGGAGAAGCGATGAAGGCATGGGTCCGGGCGAAGGATTCGCCCCCGGCCGCCACGCTGACGAGCCACCAGGCGAGTAGAATTGATCCCACTGCCAGAGCGATTCCAGTAAGCCGGTGCAGGATCGACAGTGCCGAAGTGATCTGGAAGCGGTACCAGATCGGAAACATGAAAGGCGATAGCGGACGTTCCATGGTGTGTCCCTTGATTGTCAGAATTTATACTGTTTGCTGTTTAGGGGTCTTCGACGGTGCGCTCCGCAGAAGCCGCGCAGCAAGCGCATCACGTCATGATCATGCTCCGCCGGCGGCGGGCTGTTGCCCAGGATCCAATCGAATAGATCGGCGTCGGTGCAATCGAGCAGTGCTTCGAGCCGATCAAGTTGAGCATCGCCCAATTTGCCGATGGATTGTTCCGCGAACGAACCGAGGATGAGGTCGCTCTCTTGAGTTCCCCTATGCCAGCAGCGGAACAACACACGCTTGCTTCGGATGTCCATGTCTGCACGCTGCGATGCGTATGAGAGGCAACCGTTCATATCCGAGCGTCCTTCTCTGAATTGAGAACCGGTCTTGCAGATCGGTCCGGTGATGGCGGGCGAACCCGCCATCCAGCGCCATATGTGGCGACTTGCCAGGGCTGTTCCGCGCAGAGGGGTCAGTCCTGCATTTGCATATTCATCATGTCGCCGGGCGGCATCATGCTGCTGTTCAGATCGGTCATAATTACTAGGGAACCGCCCATCACCAGCAGAACGATGAGCACGCCAAACGCGAGCGCGAGCACATTGTTGGTGTTGTCCGGGCCGGTGGTGATGTGCAGGAAGAACACCAGGTGGATACCCATCTGGGCGATCGCGAGGACGGCCAGGCCGAGGGGAATTCCGGCAGCCCAGAGCAGCGATGTGTTGGCCACCCAGAACGACAGGGCGGTCAGGATCACCGCGAGAAGCAGCCCGATCGTGTAGACGAGCACGCCCGAGGCGACTGGCTCTTCCTGGTCCGTCACTATCGACTGGTCGCCAGGAGCGCGATGGTAACTAGTTGTAGTCATGGGGTAACTCCCATCAGATAGACGACCGTGAACAGCCCGACCCAAACGATGTCGAGCGCGTGCCAGAAAAGCGAAAAGCACTGAAGCCGACGCAGCACGGGGGCGCGAAACCCCTTCAACGCGACCTGCGTCATCATGACCGCCAGCCAGATCAGTCCGGCGGCGACGTGCACTCCGTGACAGCCGACGAGAGCGAAGAACGATGAGAGAAATGCGCTGCGTTGCGGGCCTGCGCCATGTGCAATCATGTCGGCGAATTCGCGGAACTCGAGAGCGAGGAACGCAGCGCCGAGCGCGAATGTCAGCAAAGCACCGACATACGTGCCGAAGCGGTTTCGCGAACCGACCGCCAATGCCATCAATCCGCACGCATAGCTCGACGCCAGAAGGCAAACGGTTTCGATGGCGACCCTGCCCTGATTGAACAGCTCAGCACCGGTCGGTCCGCCCGCGGTGGCATGCCGCAAGACAGCGTAGCCGGCAAAGAGCACCGAGAACATCACGATGTCGCTCAGCAGGAAGATCCAGAAGCCGTAAGCAACGACAACGCGCTTGGGGGCTGGACCGGCTTCGCTCACGCTCGACAGTGCTTCGCGAGCGACGTCGTCAACGGCAACAGTGACATTCATAGCGCGACCTCCGCCTGGTGAACCCGATCAAACTGGGCAAGCTGCGCTGCCGGCACCTCGGTCTCGTCCTCATCGCGAAAGGCGAAGATGAGGATTGTCAGGAACGTGCCGATCAGGCCCAGCCCGGCCATCCACCAGATGTGCCAGATCAGGGCGAAGCCAATGACGACGGCAAAGAACGCGTTGACGAACCCGACCGGACTGTTTTTCGGCACTTCGATCGGCTCGTACTGGCGCCCTGGCTCCGAGTGAGCTTGCTGTGCCTTGGCGCTTTGCTTCGTGGCCCAGTAGCTGTCGCGCTCCGCTACATGCGGCAGGACAGCAAAGTTCCAGGCCGGCGGCGGTGACGCCGTAGACCATTCCAGGGTGCGGCCGTTCCACGGATCGCCGGTCACACGAAGCAGGTCGCGATTGCGGATCGAGACGACCAACTGCACGATCTGACAGACAATCCCGACCAGGATGATGACGGCGCCGAGGGCCGCCACGACCAGCCATGGCTGCCAGGCCACATTGTCGTAGTGCTGCATGCGCCGGGTCATCCCCATCAGACCCACCACATAGAGCGGCATGAAGGCGAGATGAAAGCCGATGAACCAGCACCAGAACGAGCGCCTGCCCCAGCGTTCGTCGAGCATGAAGCCGAAGGCCTTGGGGAACCAGTAGTTGTAGCCGGCCATCACGCCGAACACGACGCCGGGAATGATCACGTGATGGAAATGAGCGACCAGGAACAGGCTGTTGTGCATTTGGAAATCGACCGGGGGCACGGCAAGCAGCACGCCGGTCAAGCCGCCGAGGACGAACGACACCATGAAGCCGATGGTCCATAGGACTGGCACCGTGAATCGCACGCGCCCGCCGTACATGGTGAACAGCCAGTTGAAGATCTTCACACCCGTCGGCACCCCGATGATCATACTCATGACACCAAAGAAGGCGTTGACGTTCGCGCTGGCGCCCATGGTGAAAAAGTGGTGCAGCCAGACCGTGTAGGCCAGAATGGTGATCACCATCGTCGCAGCGACCATTGAGCGGTAGCCGAACAGCGGCTTGCCGGAGAATGTCGCGCTCACCTCCGAAAAGATGCCGAACGCCGGCAGGATCAGGATGTAGACCTCGGGGTGACCCCACACCCAGAACAGGTTCACGTACATCATCGCGTTGCCGCCGGCGTCGACTGTGAAGAAGTGAAAGCCGAGATAGCGGTCGAGCAGCAGCATCGCCAAAGTCGCGGTCAGCGCCGGAAAAGCCGCGACAATCAGCAGGTTGCTGGCGAGCGCGGTCCAGCAGAAGACGGGCATGCGCATGTAACCCATTCCGGGTGCCCGCAATTTCAGGATCGTGGTGACGAAATTGATTCCAGTCAGCAGCGTGCCGACGCCGGAGATCTGCAGTGACCAAAGATAGTAGTCGACGCCCACGCCAGGCGAGAATTGCAGCTCGCTGAGCGGCGGATAAGCGACCCACCCCGTCTTGGCGAACTCGCCGATAACGAGGGAGACGTTGATCAGCAGGACGCCAGACGCCGTCAGCCAGAAGCCCACCGAGTTCAGCGTCGGGAAGGCGACATCGCGAACACCAAGCTGCAGCGGCACAATGAAATTCATCAGCCCGATCACAAACGGCATCGCCACGAAGAAGATCATGATCGTGCCGTGTGCCGAGAATATCTGATCGAAATGCTCAGGAGGCAGGTACCCCTGGGCGCCGCCAGCGGCGACCGCCTGTTGCGCCCGCATCATGATCCCGTCGGAGAATCCGCGCAGCAGCATGACAAGCGCCAGCAGGAAGTACATGACGCCGATGCGCTTATGGTCGACGGACGTGATCCATTCGCGCCAGAGATACGGGACATACCCTTTCAGCGTGACCCAAGCCAGGATGGCGACTATCGCCAGGGCAACGACAGCCCCTGTGCCCATGATGATCGGCTGGTCGAAGGGGATTGCGCTCCAGTCGAGCTTGCCGAGCAGGTTCATTTGACTGTCCTCTGTGATGCCTGGTCTGCGAGCCGCGAGGAATCATTTGGCTGCGCCGCGAGGCTCGGGATGCGGTTGAAAAGGTCGGATGCGACATCTCGATAGGTGAAAGCCTCAATCGCTTCGCTTGGTCGCGCCAAGTCGGCATAGGTTTGAGCATCGAGCACCGGACCAGCGTCGCGAGTTGCGTTCACCCACTGCGAGAAGGCTGTGGCCGGCACCGCATCAACGGCAAACTGCATGTCGGCAAAGCCGTCGCCGCTGAAATTGGCCGACAGCCCCCGGTACGTTCCAGGATGGTCGGCCTGCAGGTGGAGGCGCGTCACCATTCCCGCCATGGTGTAGATCTGGCCGCCGAGCTGCGGCACGAAGAAGCTGTTCATCACGCCTGAGGAGGTCAGTTCGAAGCTGACCGGCGTGCCAACAGGGATAGTCAGATGATTGACGCTTGCGATGCCCTGGTCGGGGTAGATGAACAGCCATTTCCAGTCGAGCGAGACCACCTGAACCCTGACAGGGTTGACTGCAGAGGCAATCGGCTTTCGCGGATCGAGGTCGTATGAGCCGACCCAGGCGACACCACCGACCAAGATCACCGTCATGACTGGGATCGACCAGACGAGTAACTCGAGACGGCCGGAATACTCGAAATCAGGCAGGTATCGCGCCCGCGTATTTGACGAACGAAACCAGAAGGCGACGGCAAGCGTGGCGATAATTGTCGGGATCACGATCGCCAGCATGATGCCGAGCGAGTTGAACAGAATCTGACGCTCGGCGGAGGCGATAGGCCCCTGTGGACTGAGAACACCTTCCGAGCAGCCAGCGAGTGTCACGGCGGCGATCGAACCAGTAGCGAGCAGCCTGAGCCGCATATCAAACCTCATCTGTGCCGGTGGTAATGGAAGTGCCTGCGGTGCGTACGACGCGGGGCATAGGCACGGCATGGGCAGCGCCGGCATCAGTCCGGTAACTGGACGCAGAGCGCGGCGGCTGAGCGGCGTGATCGATCAGGAGCGCCGCAAACAACACGAACAGGTACACGATGGAGAACGCGAACAGGCGGCGGGGAGCGCGGCGGTCGGCCTTGTCGCTTCTCTGCAACTGTATCGCGAGCACGACAAGAATTGCTCCGCACGCCATGGCTGCCGCACCATAGATCGGGCCCGCAAACCCGAGCGCCCACGGTAGCGCGGAAACCACGGCCAAAAGCGCGCAGTAGATCAGGATCTGCCGCGTCGTCGCGGCCCGTCCTGCAACGACCGGCAGCATCGGCACGCCAGCACGCGCATATTCGTCAGCGCGGTTGAGGGCCAGGGCCCAGAAATGGGGCGGCGTCCAGAGGAAAATGATGAGAAACAGGACCAGCGGCTCAAGCCCGATTTGGCCCGTCGCTGCAGCCCATCCGATGACCGGCGGAAGCGAACCGGCGGCACCGCCGATGACGATGTTCTGGGGTGTCAGCCGCTTTAGCCATGCCGTGTACACCACGGCGTAGAAGAGGATTGCGCCGGCGAGCAGTGCTCCCGCCATGGCGTTTGCCACCAAGCCAAGCAGCCCGACGGCGCCGCCGGCGAGCATAACCCCGAATACGAGCCCCTCGCGCCGCGAGATGTTACCGCGGGGAATCGGCCGCATCGCCGTGCGCGTCATGACGGCGTCGATATCGGCGTCGTACCACATGTTGAGCATGCCGGCCGCACCAGCGCCCGCGGCGATCGCGATAACCTCTAAAAGGGCAGGGAGCGGATCCAGATCGCCCGGTGCGATGATCATCCCAACCACCGCAGTAAAGACAGCCAGCACCATCACGCGCGGCTTCATGAGCCTCAGAAAATCTCGTAAGCGCCCGCACTCGGCCAGAGAGGCGGCGTGATGCGACGATGGTCTGGCACCGACTTGCGAAGACAAGGTTAGGCGGGAGCGGAGAGCGGCTGTGATCGCCATTTCCGATCGTCCTCTACGCGAGAGATCTGTCGTTTGGCATCGCAATCTTCTTGATGCCGTCGTTCCGCTAAGTTGCCCTTTCGAGGCGCGCCAAGCTTGTATGGTGCTGCTGGACCTGGGGCGATCGTGCGCAAAGAATCCGCAATGAGACGCTTGTACTGAGCGGTCGAAGTAGAGCGTCTCGCCGACATTGGCGGCTGGCGTTGATATTCAGGCGTCGTGGCAGTCGACTATCGCGGATATTGTCCGCTAGTTCCCCGATGCTGCGGGCGACAGGAAGTGCCCGAAAAGCATGCGCGGGACGATCAGTCCGACGGTCATGGCCAGAATGATCAGGAAGGCCGTGGCTCCGTTCACGACGCAGCTCGCGAGCAGATTTGCCGAGGCGTGCGGCCCAATCGAGACCAGCTGGACCAGGTCCTCCGCTGCATGAAACAGGAAGAAGCCTGGCATCATTGAGACAACCGCGGAAAAGCCAAGGGCTGCAAAGGGTAGGCGCAGACGGTTCGCGACCGGTGTGACCAGGAGTCCGGCAAGGACAGACGCAACCAGCGCTGCGGTTGCGACATGAAATCCCGCGAGCGAGATCACCACCCAGCGCGCCGCATGCACGAACATGCCGACCAAAATCGGAAAAGGCAGCAGGCTCCATGGCATGGAAAAGAACGTGGCGAATGCGGCGACCGCGCAACCCGCGGCGAATACATCGGCCACGAGCGGTACCGGCAGGGATGATCCGCCGCCCTGAAGAGTTGCGCCGCCGGTGGCCAGACCGGCGAACAGGCCAGCGCAGATTGTGAGGACGATGATTCCGGCGTAGACCAAGCGGGCGCTGCCGAGCGCGATGCGCGTGCGCGCCAGGTCGATCGCGCCATTGAGGAAGTGTGGACCTGGAACCAGTATCATGCACGGGCAGAGCGCGACGAGGGATTGCGCGTCTGACAGCTGCAAACGGCCCGCGACGGCCGCAACGATGCCGGCGATGAAAGCTGCACAAAGCGGCTGGATGAAGGGATTGCGTGAAAGCGTCGCCATTTGGCGGCGGGCGAGTGCGCCTGCTCCCGCACTCGCCGCGATCAGCAGCAGGCTCACAACGTCCAGCGCGCCGAAGATGACACCCATCGACGCGGCGCCGATGGCCGCGAACAGAATGAAGCGCAATATCGAAACCGGAGGCAGAGTTCTCACCGCCGAGAGGGCGGCACGCACCCCCTCGACAGGCAAGCGGCGATCGCAGACCTGATCCACTATCGTCATGACGGCCAGCACTCTGCCGAGATCGACCCCGAGAGGTGTGGCCGGAGCAATCTGCGATTGCGGCGCACCGTCGATCTCGACGGTAATGTCGCCCCACTCCGGCAATATCTTGGCCTCCACGCACAGGGCGTGCCCGAGCCGTTCAGCGGCAGTAACCGTCTGTTCGGTCGTCTGCCCGTGCTCGAACAGAAGCGCGGCCGCCAGCGCGATGGTGTCAAGTTCAACTTCGCGGCCCGGGAACGCGGGGGCCGGCGGCGGTGGTGGGATAGGCCTGGTCACGTCGGTTTGCCATGATGTACTGGATTTGGTGCACAGAGGCAGACCACCTGTGCGGCGGACGCATCAAGACCGGTTTAGATCAACCGCCACCCGCATTGCCGGATGCAAGTCCAGGTGGAGCTTGGATTGGGGCGCAGCCTTGGGCGGACAGTGCGCCGATGCGTCCGTCCTAACAGGACGATGCCAGGTCAAAGGAAGTTTTCCTTCACCATTTCCCAGACATCCCCTCCCCGGCCATGCAAAACGGCGCGGGCTGAATAGAGCGCCATGCCTGCTGCCGGTGCCGCAGCCATGAATGGAGGGATGACCAGTTGCAGGGGGCTGACATGCACGTGCAGCAGTGCCGGCCCCGGTTGCGCAAGCCAGTCTTTGACGCTCAGTTCAAGTTCATCCGCCTTGGAAACCGTTTGGCCCCAAAAGCCCAGCGCTCGCGCAACCTCGGCAAAGTTCGGGTTTTTCAGCCGCGTGAATGTATCGAGCATCCCCTCGGCCTTCTGCTCGATCTCCACGAAGCCGAGCTTGCCATTGTCATACACTGCAATCTTGATCGGCAATTGCTCCTGGATCACAGTCATCAGGTCACCGAAAAGCATTGAGAGCCCACCATCGCCGGCCAGACAGATGACCTGGCGGCCGGGCTGGGACTTCTGTAGCCCAAGGGCTGACGGCAAGCCTCCTGCCATGGTTCCATGCAGCAGACTGGCAAACGTGCGGCGCTGACCATTGGTTTCGATGTAGCGAACAAGCCAGGCGGCCGGCGTGCCATCGTCGGCAGAAAATACTGCGTCCTTCGCCGCATGGCGGTTGATCGCCTCGGTAAGATATGTTCCGGGAATACAGCCGCCGTGACCCGCCACAGCCTTTGTCTTTTCCGCTTGCCTGGCCTTGGCATAACGCCGCACATATTGGTCGCGGAAGGAGGGGTCAGAGCGCTCGACTAACTTGGGCAGCAACGCTTCCAGGGTTGCTCTCACGTCGCCAACAACACCCTTTGTGATCGGATGCCGTCGCCCGAGATGTGTCGGGTCGATATCGATCTGAACAATCTTCGCCTTATCGGGGTAGAACTGCCGCCAGGCAAAATCCGCCCCCAGGAGCAGCAGCGTGTCGCAGTCGAGCAAGGCGTGATAGCCGGCCTCGTTGCCGAGCATTCCGGTCATGCCGATGTTGAAGGGATTGTCGAACTCGAGGAAATCTTTCCCGCGCGAGGTATGAGCGATCGGGGCCTTCAGCCTCTCGGCAACGGCCAAAATTTCCTGGCGCGCTCCCTGGCAGCCGGAACCGCCATAGATCGCATGGTTCCCGCTGTTGTTGAGTATCCCTGCGATTTCGTCGAGGTCAACATTGCTCGGACGAACAACGGGCTCGGAAACATGAACCGCGTACGGGATATCATCGGCCACCGTTGAGGCGGAAACGTCCGCCGGCACGATGAGAACGGCAACACCCCGCTTCGACAAGGCGGTCTGACAGGCAATGACGGTTTTGCGTCGCGCCTGCTCCGCCGTATAGATCATGTCGCAGAAGACGCTGCAGCTTTGGTAGATCTGCTTGAAATCGACTTCCTGGATGAAATCGAAGCCCAGCTCGTCGCGAATGATCTGGCTTGCAATGAGAATGACGGGCGCACGGTTTCGGTTGGCTTCAAAAATCCCGTTGATGAAATGGAGGCTGCCGGGGCCGCAACTTCCGGCGACAGCCGTCAATTGACCCGTCAGCTGTGCTTCGGCCTGTGCTGCGAAGGCACCGGCCTCCTCGTGCCTCACCGACACCCATTCGATCTTGCTTCGCTCGAGCGAACGGGCGATCAGATTGAGCGTGTCGCCCACAACGCCGTAACAATGTTCAACGCCTGCACTCTGCAGCGTTTCAACAATGATGTCTGCTACCTGTCTGCTCATGCCGCCTAACACCTGTGAGATCGTTTCAAGGACTCAACATGTGGTTTCCCTGCTGGGCGATCTTGGTGCGGGCTGCGAGGACTTGTCTCGGATTGCTGCGATAGTTCGGCGAAGACGCCTAACTCCGCGCACGGCGGTGGGACGCGGTCAATTGCACGCGCACGCAGGTCAGCGGCGCCACATGGTCTCGCGCTCGCGCCGCCAGTTGGCCGGGCTTTGACCAAACGCATGCCTGAAAAGCTTGGACAAATGCGCCTGGTCGGAGAAGCCGACGGCTAGAGCGATTTCGCTCAGCGAAGCTGGGCTGGTCAGCATCAGGTGACAGGCTTCCTCAAGCCGTCGCCTAACAATGTAGGCGTGCGGCGGCTCTCCGAACGCCTGTTTGAATGAGCGGGAAAAGTGCGCCGTGCTCCGCCGCGCAACGGCGCTGAGATCACTCGCGTGGATGGTTCGGTGCAGGTTCCGGTCGATGAAGGATCGGACACGCGCTATCTGCCAACCCGCCAATCCACCCGTGCCGGAGCTTTTTGCACCTGAACGGCGCTCGATCTCCGACTGGAGCATGGATGCCGCAGTGGACAGCGATGTCTTTGCCGCCTCATGGTTGTGCTCGATCTCGCTTTTGGCTGCTTCAAGAAGCAGCACGAGACTGTTTGCCAGGCAACCGAACTCGAGATCGATCGGAGACGAAACGTCTGCAGTCTCGTTGTAGAGCCTGTCCATGTCGAACCCTCGACAAACATCCGCATTAGCCGTGGGACAAATTTCATGTGCCGCTCTCATAGAGACGAAACACGGTGTCGACCGCGGTGACTTGCAGTGTGATGCTTTGGAAGGCAGCGATCTAGTGCACGCGAGTGGCGTTGAGTACCGTCGTGGTTTCGCTAAGCTGAACTTTGGCTTACGCGGGAATAAAGGGCGATCGAATGCCGGTGGATCACCGCTGCTGGTGTGCCTTCGGCTCAGCAGTGCTGCGGCCCCTCGTCGGGCACCAGCTGCAGCTTTTCCGCCATTCGGCTGAGCGCGAGGAGCGAATTGGCTTTCATTTTTCGCATCAACCGGCTGCGGTGCACTTTCACTGTCGCTTCGGCGATCCCGATATCGCCGGCAATCTGCTTGCTGAGGCGACCGCGCGCGACGTGGATCATGATCTCGCGCTCCCTGGGACTCAGCGAAGCGAACCGCTCCCTGATAACCACCAGAGCCTCTTCGCTCTCCCGCCGGGCCCGATCGCGAGAGAGGCCGATCTGAATGGCGTCGAGGAGCTCCTGGTCGCGGAACGGCTTGGTCAGGAACTCAATGGCACCGCCCTTCATCGCCTGCACCGACATGGCTATGTCGCCATGGCCTGTGATGAAGATGATTGGGATCTCACGGTTCGCGATGGCGAGCTGGCGTTGGAGATCGAGGCCGCTTCGTCCCGGCAGTCTGACGTCGAGCACCATGCAAGTGGGACCGTTCGGCGGATCCGACTCGAGAAACTCGGGGATGGACGCAAACAACCGAGCTTCGAGATCGAGCGATCGCAACAGACGCCCGATCGAGGCCCGCAGGGCGGGATCATCGTCGATGACCAAGATGGTGGCGTTCGCGTCCGACATTGCTGCTGCTCACGGATCAAAGGGCGGGCAATGAGCCTTTGTCTCGGTTTGCAAGGTTCGCGTGGCTCCTCCGCTAGAAACTTAGTCCCGACCGATGGCCGTGAACAGTCTCATTTTCGTCAGCGACACGCGCGGACGTAAACGAAAGTTTATGCGCTCCGTGATCCGCATGATGGGCGTCCTGCCGCACAGCTGCAGAATTCGTGTGTGCTGGCATAAGCCAAAGTTTACAATCACTGGTATTGCTCCACCATAACACTTGGGCGCAGGCTGACCCGTCGCATGGGGGTGCGGGGGCGTTGTTGGGGCGCCCGCATCGCAGTTCGTGCGCACTTCCGGAGCGCATATGCCCGTGGCGTCGTTGGTCTCAGTCGTCGATGACGATCAGTTCTTTCGCGAATCCATGAGGAGGCTCATGAGGTCGCTTGGCTATGACGTCGCCGCGTTCCCTTCGGCAGCAGATTTCCTCGCGTCGCCCCGTCGCGCCGAAACCGCCTGTCTCATCGCTGACGTGAATATGCCAGCGATGACCGGGCTCAAGCTCTATGACCACCTCATCGAGGCGGGTGACGCGATTCCGACGATCCTCGTTACGGCCTATCCCAACGATCTTGACCAGGCCCGCGCGTTGGACGATGGTGTGGTTTGTTATCTTCTTAAGCCGTTTGATGAGCGGCATCTTGTACGGTGTCTCCACGAGGCTATCCAGTCCGGCGAACCGAGCGACGAGACGTCCTGAGTTCGTTGCCTGCGCCTGGCAAGAAGAACCGAAGTACGGCCCCACGCGATGCATTCCTGTCTGCCCACAGCCGACCCCCGTGAGCATCGATGATCGACTGGGAGATCGACAGTCCCATCCCCACTCCGCTCGGTTTCGTGGTGTAAAAAGCTTCGAAAATGCGATCGAGATGGTCTGGGTCAATGCCCAGTCCCGTATCGTGCACGGACACGAGAACGTCACCGGTCTGGGTTTGCTCGGTGCTGATCGCCAACTCCCGTGGTTCCACTTCGACCGCGCTCATCGCTTCGACGGCGTTCAGGATCAGGTTCAGCACGACCTGTTGCAGTTGGACACGATCCCCCTCGACGGGAGCCAGCGCATGCGTGAGACGGGTCCGCACCGAGACTCCGTTCGTGGTGATGGAGCTTTGCGCCAATCCAAGCACTTCGTCGATCGCCTTGTTCAGATCGAAGCGAGACTTTCGTGGCGGCGCTTTCTTGATGTGATCGCGGATGCGGTCGATGATATCTCCCGCTCGGTCGGAATCGTCGACGATGGAGGCGAGCGCTTCTCGGATTTCGCCTAGGTCTGGCGGATTTCTGTCCAGAAAATGCATGGCCGCACGGGCGTTGTTGCGCGCCGCGGCAATCGGTTGCGTGATTTCGTGGGCCAGCGAGGCGGTCAGTTCCCCCATGACGCTCAAGCGGTTCATGTGCGCGAGATCCGACTCCAGCTGGCGCAGCATCTCATGCTCCTCCTGCGCGCGCATGAGGGCTGTCACGTCGGTGCCGGTACCGCGATAGCCACGAAACTCTCCGTCGGTGTCGAACACCTGCTTGCCGGTCACCTTCACATGTATGGGAGAGCCGTTTTGGCGAGCGCAGTAATACACGAAGTCACGGAACGGTTTTCGTGCATCGAGAGTTGCTCGGAGCAACCGCCATTTCTCCGGCTCTGTTTCAAGATCGAGAGCGCGATCCCAACACGCCGTGCCGATTCGATCGGCCGCGTCTGAACCAAACGCATTCTCGGTCAGCAGCGTGAATTTGTAGTCCTGACCGATTTCCCAAAACCAATCGGAGGCACTTTCGGCGTAGTCGCGGAACTTCGCCTCGCTCTCCCGCAATCCTTCCTCGGCGCGCTTGAGCTGCTCAATATCCAGAGTCGCCCCAACCCACAGCAGCAGGGTTCCATCGCTCGCCCGGAGCGGTTCGGTGCGAGTGTGGAACCAGCGGTACTCTCCTTGAGCGGTACGGACTCGATAGTTATGTTCATAGCCTTCGCCCGTGCGCAGACTGTTTGCCCAGAGTTTGCGTCCGTCGTCTTGGTCGTCGGGATGCAAAAACGGGATATGGACGTCCCACGGTGCGCCAGTGTCGATGCCAAAACGCAGGGGATGATCCTTCGGAACACCAAGATAATCCGCTTGTCGCTTATTCACGAAGGTGAGGCTGCCGGACGGAGTGCCGTACCAAGTATACGCCGGGAGCACATTTAGGATGGCTTGCACCTGTGCCATGAACCCTGGCTGGCCCGTTGACCAGGTGAGGCCCGGTACCGTGTCCATGAGTTGACGGAGTTTGTATTCGCTTTCCCGCAATGCTTCTTCAGCGCGCTTTCGTTCCGTCACGTCGATGAGTGTAGCGACAGATTCGACAAGTTCTCCGCCTTCTGAGAACTTAGGATGAGCGGTTGCTTCGATATATTTTAAGGTTCCTTCGGGTAGTATGATTCTGTACTCTACTATATAGACTCTCTTCTCCCGTATCGCTCGCCCCACCTCCTCGCGCACCCGTTCTCGGTCGTCAGGATGGGTCATTTGCACCACAGCTTCGCGGCTCGGGACCCCGTTACGCGGATCAAGCCCGAAGATTCGATAAGTCTCATCCGACCAATAGAGAATCGCTTTATCGTTGTAGGCTGCAGAGCCAGTGTGGCTCAGCCTCTGTGCTTCGGCCAGATAGGCTTCGCTACGGCGCAACTGATCTTCGGCCTTCTTGGCCTCATCGATGTCGACAGACACGCCATACCACTGGACAATGCGTCCTTGACGGTCGCGCAGAGGCTCACCACGAGCATGGTGCCAACGAAATTCCCCGTCCGCCCGGCGCAGACGGAACACGGCCTGGAACGAAGTTCCGGTCTGAAATGCATGATTGAGGGCCCTTGCGGTTTCTGGAAAGTCGTCGGGGTGCAGGAAGGCCTCCCAGCCGCCATGCTTGAAATCCTCAAATCGCATGCCGGTGTAGGCCAGCATGCGCTGATTGAGTTGGGTCGGTTCGCCAGAGGGGTCCGTAGACCAGAGTAGGCCCGGTACCGTTTCGAAGATCTGGCGGAGCGTGTGTTCGCTTTCCCGCAGGGCTTCCTCGACCTGCTTGCGCTCCGTCACGTCGATCTGTGTGGTGACAATCTCGACAAATTCCCCGCTTGGCGAGAATGCAGGTCGGCCGATTGATTCGAGGTGTTTGACCGTTCCATCGGGCAGTACGATTCGGTACCCGTGCGAGTAGTCTCTTTTTTCGCTCACCGCACGCTGAACCTTTGCGTTCAGCCCGTCGCGGTCGTCTGGGTGGATCCGTTGGAACACCGCTTCGCGGCTCGGAACACCCTGCGCAGGATCAAATCCCCAGATGCGATAAGTTTCCTCAGAGCCATAGAGAATCTTCGTGTCGTTGAAGGCCGATACACCACTGTGACTGAGCCTCTGTGCTTCCGCCAGATAGGCTTCGCTGCGGCGCAGCTGATCTTCGGCTCTCTTGCGCTCAGTCACATCGATCTGTGTAGCTACAATTTCGACAAGCTCTCCGCCTGGTGAGAACACAGGCTCCCTGATTGATTCGAGGTGTTTGACCGTTCCATCGGGCAGTACGATTCTGTACTCGTGCGAATAGCCCTTTTTGTCGCTTAACAACCGCTCAGCCGTTGCGCGAACCCGGTCCCTGTCGTCGGGGTGAACCCGTTGGAACATGGCTTCAGGGCTCGGAATACCCTGCGCCGGATCAAACCCCCAGATACGATAAGCTTCCTCCGAAAAATAGAAAATCGTCGATTCGTTGGCGGCCGACGTACCGCTGTGACTCAGCCTCTCGGCTTCGGCAAGAAGGGCTTCGCTGCGGCGTAGCCGGTCTTCGGCCTTCTTGGCTTCATCGATGTCGACAGACAGGCCATACCACTGGATAACGCGTCCATGTCGGTCGCGCAGAGGCTCACCACGAGTTTGGTGCCAACGAAACTCGCCGTCCGCCCGACGGAGACGGCTTACGGCCTGGTACGACCTCCCTGTTTGAATAGCTTCCTGGAAAACCCTCGCAGTTTCTGGAAAGTCGTCCGGGTGCAGGAAGGCCTTCCAACCGCCATGCTTGAAGTCCTCCAATCGCATCCCGCTATAATCCAACAGGCGCTGATTGAGTTGAGTCGGTTCGCCGGCGGGGTCAGTTGACCAGAGTTGGCTTGGTACCGTTTCAAAGATCTGACGGAGCTTGTATTCGCTTTCCCGAAGGGTCTCCTCCGCCCGCTTGCGTTCCGTCACATCCATGTTTGTGCAGAAAAACTCGACAATCCTTCCGTCCGAAGAAAAAACAGGACGGCCGATTGATTCCAAGTGTTTGACCGTTCCATCGGGCAGTATGATTCTGTACGCGATCGAATAGCCTCTTTTCTCGGCGGACGCGCGCTCAGCCGTTGCGAGCACCCGGTCCCGGTCGTCGGCGTGGACCCGTTGCGACGCGGCTTCGAAGCTCGGAACACCCTGCGCCGGATCAAACCCAAAGATATGGTAAGTCTCTTCCGACCAGTAGAGAAGCGTGGTGTCGTTATAGACCGAGGAACCGGTGTGGCTCAGGCTCTGCGCTGCGGCCAGATGGGCTTCGCTACGGCGCAGCCGGTCTTCGGCCTTCTTGGCTTCATCAATGTCGATGAGAACGCCGTACCAGCGAAGCACGCGGCCGTCATTGTCCTTCAACGGTGCTCCCCGCACGTTGAACCAGCGATGCCGGCCGTCCGCTCCGCGAAATCTGCAGACCACATCGGAAGGACTTTTGGTCTCGAGATTTGAGAGCCAGCTCCTCACCTTGAAGGCGACGTCATCCGGATGGACTCTTTCCACCCATCCCCAGCCGGTTATTTCGTCCAGCGGCGCGCCAAAATAGTCGAGCACACGCTTGTTGACGTATTCGATATTGCCCCCGGGTTCGGCTTGCCACACCAGCGTCGGAAGCGTCTCCACCAACAGGCGAAGCTCTTGCTCGCCGCTGAAAAGGGCCTCCTCGGCTCCGTCACCGTCCTTTGACTCGGGTCGCTCCATGGCCAGACTCCAGGTTCGGACCTGCCTGTTGCCGGAGACGGCGATTTTGCTGAGGACCGCTGACGATCCGGCAAGGCAGCACGGTCATCTTATCCGTTGCGCCAGAGACGGACTATATCCCCTCGCCTCATGCGAGCGATTCGCGAAGCTCCACAAATTTCCGCCTCATCCTCGCAGGCAACACTCTGCAAGCAGGTATTGGCAAATCAAGTGAACGCGTTCGAGAGAAACGTTTCGCGTCGCCAATCCATATATGTCTGCAATGAAGGGGCTTGTTAGAAATGCGGCCAACAATTCATCAACTGCTGGCGAGCCTGTGGTGAGTCTTTCCAAAAGATCGCCTGAAAGACGGTCCATCCCGTGTCGGAATATTGGCGGAAGCTTAGCCGGGAGGGATGTCTGTCGCTTGCATCGGCGTGCTGCGATTTGGTTGTTTTCTGCGCACTCTGCTGCACGCGCAAGTCGGCCCAACAGATGCCCTGGCCTTTGCAGAGGACCGGACTGCGGCAGTTTGCGGCTCCGCTGTTGAACCCCTGGCGTGATTATGAGTGCTCGCCGTATGTCTCTCTGAGCTTCTTCTTGTCGTATTTGCCGACGCTTGTCTTAGGGAGCGCATCGACAAACAGGATCTTGTCCGGGATTCCGAATTTCGACATCACGCCGGCATCGGCGAAGGCTTTCAGGTGCGCCTTGATCTGTATGTCGCTGACATCGTCGCCTGCGTCGGCGTCCCTGATGACGAGCGCCAGCGGTCGTTCTCCCCATTTGTCGTCCTTGACGCCGATGACAGCGGCTTCCGACACACCTTTGCACTGCGAAATGAGATCTTCGAGCTGCAGCGATGACACCCATTCGCCACCGGTCTTTATGACGTCCTTGATCCGGTCGATGATCCGAACGTACCCGCCCGGCTCGATGACGCCGATGTCGCCGGTGTGCAGATAGCCGCCGGCCCACAACTGCTCGGACGCTTCGGCGTTGTCGACATATCCCTGCGTGAGCCACGGCGCGCGCACGAAGATTTCGCCGGGCGTTTTTCCGTCATGCGGCAGTTCGCTGCGGTCCGTACCGACCAAACGGATATCGACCAGCGGTGCAGCCATCCCTGCTTTGGTTCGGATATCGATCTCCTTGTTGGACCCGCCCGCGAGATCCGCTGATTTCACCTGCGCCAGGCAAAGCACCGGTGCGCTCTCCGACATGCCGTAGCCGGCATAGACGTCGACGCCCAATGCAAGCGCCTGCCTGGCAAGCGCCTTCGGCAGTTCGGAACCACCTACCACCATCTTCAAGCCGGCGAGATCGGTGTTTGCCGCCGTGGCCGCGCCGAGCAGCATCTGCAGAATCGTCGGCACGCCGTGTGTGAAGGTCACGCCTTCGGTCTTGATCAGCTTGAGAAGCAATGCGGGATCGTAGCGTCCCGGATAGACCTGCTTGACGCCGGAAAGCGTCGCCGTCCATGGAAACCCCCAGGCGTGTGCGTGAAACATCGGGGTGATCGGCATATAGACGTCGTCGCGGCAAAACCGGCCTTGTTTCGCGGCGCTGCCCAGGAAGGCCATTTCGGCGAGCGAATGCAGCACCAGCTGGCGATGGCTGAAGTAGACACCTTTCGGCGCACCCGTTGTCCCCGTCGTATAAAAGGTGGTGGCAATCCTGTTCTCGTCGAAGTCCGGGAAAGCATAATCCGGCGAAGCGCTGCGCAGCAGGTCCTCATATTCGCCGGCGAAGGAAAGGCCACCTGTCTCGGGTACCGCTCGATCCGACATCAGGATCAGCGTCTTCACTTCGGGCAGTTGCTGTCTGATACCTTCCAGAACCGGGACGAAGTCGTCGTTGACGAGAAGCACCGACGAGCCCGCGTGTTTGATCGTATAGGCGATCTGCTCCGGCGGCAGACGGACGTTCACCGTCTGCAAGACAGCTCCCATCATTGGAATGGCAAAGTAAGCCTCCAGGAAACGGTTGCTGTCCCAGTCGAGCACACCGACGGTGTCGCCGGCACGGACACCAAGCCTGTCGAGGCTGTATGCCAGCCGCCCGATGCGCTCGCGCAACTGGCGATAGGTGAAGCGTCCTAGGTCACGAAAGACGATCTCCTGATCGGGCGCCTGCAGCAGCGGGGTATGCCACAGCTGCTTGATGAGCAGCGGATACTGATAGGCGGACCTGGTGACTTCTATGGGTCTTCCGGCCATGGCGGCGTCCTCCGGATATTGTCGCGTCAGCGCTCGATGGCGAGGACGCCGGCCAGATGGCGTTGATGACGGCGGGTCTCACATTGTCCCGATTCGTTTCTAGGCGACGCGGTTGGTTTTTATCGACTGCGCCGCTTCTGCAACCGCCTTGTTTCGCAATTCCAGAAGCCCAAGAAGGACCTCGTCCCGCTCCGCGGCCAGATCGTCGATCGAACGCGAGCCCACCTCGGCGTGAACGCCATCAATCAGCTTCTGCTGCAGCTCCGGTGTCAGTTCCGGCGAACCCAGGACCTTCCACCAGGCGGTCATCGGACCGGTGAATTGCTGCAGGAAATGCTCCATTCCACCTTGGCCGCCACCGAGATGATTGAGCAGGACCTGGCCCATGATGCCCCACCGCAGTCCCGGCCCCCAGGAGAGGGCGGTGTCGACGTCGGCGACACTGACGACGCCCTCGCCAACAAGATAATACACCTCCCGGGCAAGGGCAGATTGCAGCCGATTGGCGACATGCCCGGGCACTTCCTTATGCAGGCGAACCGTTTTCTTGCCCAGAGCCGTATAGAATTCCGAAGCGCGCCGGATCGTCTCCTCGGAGGTCTTCGCGCCACCGACGATCTCGACCAGCGGAACCAGATGCGGCGGATTGAACGGATGCGCAATGACGCAGCGCTCGGGGTGGTACGGACAACCGGACTGGATCTCGCTCATCGTCAGGCCAGACGAACTCGAGGCGATGATCACATCGGATGGCAGCAATTCGTCGAGCTGACCGTACAGCTTCTTCTTGAAGTCGATCCGCTCCGGTCCATTCTCCTGGACGAGATCGGCTCCCTTGACGGCCTCCGACAGGTCGGCGTTAAAGGCCAGCCTCATGGGAGAGGCGCCGGGGGCGAGCCCCAGCCTGTCGAGCGCGGGCCAGGCCGCGTCGATGAAGCGCCTCAATGACGCTTCCGCATTGGGGGCGATGTCCGTCGCCACGACATCGAGGCCCTTTGCCAGGAATTGTGCCGCCCAGCTCGCGCCGATAACACCCGTTCCGATAATGGCGACCTGAGAGATCTGCTTGCTGCCAGCCATGGTCATTTCTCCTTCGAGGGGATTTCGGCGTAAGCGACGCCGGACAGATTGCCTTGGGCGAAGAGAAGCGCGCGCTTCTCGGAGCCATCGAGCTTTGCGGAATAGACCGAGCCTCCGAGATCGGTGACGAACATCCGATTGCCGGGAACGTCGAGCGCGATGCCGATGCCTTCCATCAGGTCGCTGACGAGGAGCTCAGGTGCATATCCATTTCTGGCCGGCGCATCGATTGAGGCACGGTTGACCGTATTGCCGACCGGTGGATTGCCGCGGTCCGTCCAGTAGAGAAAACGGCTTTCGAGGTCGAGCTCAAGGTCGATCGGTTCAGGCAGGTCGTCGAACAACACTTCGATGTCTGTTCGACCGAAGGCGTCCTCGCCCTTAGGTAGATCCATACCAGCCCGGAACATGCAGCCGAGGCCGGAATTGTCCGGACCTTTCTGTGTCCAGTAGATTTTCCGATCCTTCGGGTCGACCGTTATCCCGACGCACCAGTTGGTCGCATCGCGACTATCGTCCTCGCCCTCGCCTGTCTGGACCAGCGTCTCGACATTCGTGCCGTCGAGATTCGCGCGCATCACCCGCATGCCCTCGCGGTCGCACCAGTAGAGCTTGCCGCTCCGCTTCTCCAAGTGGATCTGCTTTGGTGTGTGGGTGACGCCCTGAGGGACGATGACCTTGCGATTGCTGCCATCGAGGTCGGCACGCTCGATCGAACCGTCATTGAGGCTGGGCACTCCCATGTTTGTCCAATAGATATGGCCGGCCCCGACATCGACGACGATGCCGTCGGGCAGATGACAACCGGTGACGATGACCCTTCGGTCAGAACCGTCCGAGTTCATCGAGTGGATACGGTCACCACTCAGTTCGAGAACGTACAGTCGCCCGACCGTGTCCTTGCTGTCCGATGGTGATATTGCCTTTTTCGCGAAAGCGTCATTCATAGCTCTTCCTTTCACAAGCTCAGGGCTGCGATGCCGAAGCGCCGCATCCTGCAAGTTCGTTCGTCCCCAACGGCCTACACGGCCGCTAAAGGCTTTCTGGTTTTGGTGAAGTCGGGAGGACGCTTTTCCAGGAAGGCTGTCAGCGCTTCCTTCGCCTCCTCGGAGCGGACATGAGCGCTGAAGGCCTCGTTCTCGGCCCGCATTGCCGCCTTGATCTGTTCGCGAAAGGGACGCTTCAGAAGTCGCTTGGACGCTTGCAGCGCACCAGCCGGTTTCGCTGCCAGCTTGCGCGCCGTGTCGGTCGCCACCGGCAGCAGGTTCTCATCGAGCACGACCTGCGTGACCAATCCCAACTCCGTGGCGCGCCTGGCATCGAACGCCGATCCCAGCAAAATCAACTCGGCTGCACGGATGTGCCCGATCGCAGCCGGAATGGCGTAGCTCGAGCCAAATTCCGGCACCACGGCAAGGTTGATAAAAGGCATCTGGAACCTGGCGCTTTCGCCGGCATAGACGAAATCGCAGTGCAACAGCACGGTGGTTCCGCTACCGACCGCGGCGCCTCGTACGGCCGCAACGATCGGCTTGCCGAAATCAGCCAGCGCATTCATGAGTCGAGCCTGAGGAGATTCTCCAGCACCCGGAGGATTCTTCAGAAAGTCCTGGATATCGTTGCCGGCGCTGAATGCATCTCCCGCACCGTGCCAAAGCACGACACGTATGTCTTCGTCCTTGGCGGCATCATTGAAGATATTCGCGAGCTTCGTGTACATGCTCGAAGTCATCGCATTCATCTTTGCCGGTCGGTTCAGTTCGACGCGAAGTATGCCTTCGGATCGTTCAGTAGCTATGTCATCCATCGTCTTCAGTCTCCGACCATCCAATAGCTGCGGTACCTAGCTCTAGGCGGCGCGTCCTGGTGCCTTCGGAACGGTGCCGTTGGTGCGCAGCCCGTCGATCTCCGTAGAGCTGAAGCCGAGCTGCTTGAGGATTTCTTCGCTGTGTTCGCCGAGCTCGGGTGCCCGTCTGGCCGAAGCCTTGGCAACGCCGTGCACCTGGAGGGGGCTGCCAATCGTGAAATCAAGGTTACCGCCGGCGCCTTCGAGCGGCACCACGATATCGTTCGCTCTGAGTTGCGGATCCTTGATCACGTCGGCAGGCGCCTGCACCACGCCAAAGGTGAGATGGGCTTGCTCGAAGACTTCGCGCCAATGTGCCATCGGCTGCGCGGCAAAAGTCGGATCCAGGATCGCAGTGAGCTGCCCTGAATTCGCGGCTTGTTTTGCAGGGTCGGCGAACCGGACATCCGTCAACAGATCCGGACGGCCAATCCCGTTGACCAGAGCCGGCCACTTGTCGGGCGTCAGCACGATTACGAACCATGTGTCATCAGCTGCCCGATAGACGTTGAAGGTCGCGTTTGGCGGATTGGCACGATCGTGCAATGGGAAGAAGGTGGCGTCGGCAAGCGCGGCCTGTGCAGTGACAGCACTAGCCCAGACGCCAGCGGCGAGCAGCGAGGTGGTGACGTACGAGCCCTTTCCGGTGCGTTCCCTCCGGTAGAGTGCCGTGACGATTGCGGAGTAGAGGCTGACCGCCGTCGCATGGTCGCCGCTGCCTGCTACTGGCAATGTCGGCGGGGCACCGGCATCTCGTGTCAATGATAGCAGTCCGCTTCGTGCCCAGTAGGCCGTGATGTCGAACCCCGGGAGCTGGGCGTCAGGTCCATTGTCGCCATAGCCGGTAACGTCTGCATAGATCAGACGTGGATTCCACGGCGCCAGGTCCTCGTAGCCGAGCTTCAGTTTTTCGCGAGCTGGATGTGGTGTGTTAACAATCAGAACGTCCGTCCACTCAACCAGCCGCCGCAGAACTTCCCACGCTTCGGGCGACTTCAGGTCGAGCGCCAATCCGCGCTTGTTGCGGTTGTTGAGATGCCAGGGATAGTTGTCTTTTGCTCGGGGCTGCGGCGGGATCTTATATCCTATCCGCCATGTATCGCCGGTCGGCGGCTCGACCTTGATCACGTCGGCGCCGAAGTCGGACAGGATCACCGCGGCGCCTGGGCCCGCGATGAAGCTGGCCAGGTCTACTACCTTCAGCCCGGTGAAAATGTTGTCGGTTGCCATATGGGCTGTCCTTTCTGAGGGTTTGTTCAGCGTCCACGGAACTGTGGCGCGCGCTTCTCGAGGAAGGCGGTCGTGCCCTCCTTCTTGTCCTCGGTTGCGGCGCACAGCCCGAAGTAGGAGGCCTCGAGCAGCAGGCCTTCGCCCTGGCTCGTCTCCATCCCCTTGTTTGCCGCCTCGAGCGCGAACCTGATGGCGATCGGAGCGTTGGCGGCTATCTTGTGCAGGATCGACTCGGCGCGTGCGATCAGTGCGGCGGCCGGAACAATCTCGTTGACCAGTCCGATCCGATGCGCCTCCTGGGCTGTGATCATCTCCCCGGAGAGGATGAGCTGAAGGGCGCGGCCCTTGCCGACTAGCCGCGGCAGTCGTTGCGTTCCACCGCCACCGGGTACCAATCCCAGTGTGACTTCCGGCTGGCCGAACCTCGCCGTTTCCACCGCGATCCTGATGGTGCAGGCCATCGCCGTCTCACAGCCGCCGCCGAGCGCAAATCCGTTCACGGCTCCAATCACCGGCTTGCCGAGATTCTCAATGAGATCGAGCACCCCCTGCCCGAAGCGACTGGACTGTTCAGCCTCGAACGCTGAGACCTGTGCAAGCTCGCTGATGTCGGCGCCCGCGATAAAAGCCTTGTCGCCGGCACCCGTCAGAATGACGCCACGTATCGCGGCATCGTCGCGAGCGTCCGCGAAGGCCTTTCCCAAATCTGACCACGTCGGCGTATTGAGCGCGTTGAGAACCTTTGGGCGATTGACGGTGACGTAGGCAATAGCGCCCTTCTTCTCATAGAGGACGTTTGCGAGCGCCAGGCCCGCCGCTTCAACGGCCATGATGAATCTCCTGTTCAGGAAGGGGGGGCGAGCCAGGTGGGGGGAGCGACCCTGGCTCGCCGCTGCTCACACGAATGCGCCGAGGCCGGTGATGGCTTTGCCGACGATCAGATTCTGCATCTGATAGGTGCCTTCGTATGAGTAGAGCGCTTCGGCGTCGTTAAAGAAGCGCGCGACATTGTAGTCGGCAACGATGCCGTTGCCGCCGAGCAGCTCGCGGCCCCACGAAACCGTCTCGCGTGACTTTGCCGTGCAGAAGGCCTTGGCCAACGAGGCGTGGTGGTCGGCGAGCTTGCCTTCGTCATCCATCTGCGCCAGGCGGACCATCAGGCACTGGCACGCCGTCACGTTGGCGAGCATCTTGGCCAGGATATCCTGCACCATCTGGAACGAGGCGATCGGCTTGCCGAACTGCAGACGCTCCTGCGTGTATTTCAGTGTCGCCTCGAAAGCACCCATCTGGATGCCGGTCGAGGCCCAGCCGACCATGTAGCGCGTCATCCGCAGCACGCGCGCGGTATCGCGGAACGAGTTGCCGCCCTGCAGGCGGTTGGATTCCGGTATGCGGACATCCTGCAGTGTGATCTGGCCGTTCTGGACGACCTTGAGTGCGATCTTGTGTTCGATCTTTTCGACGCTGAACCCCGGCGTCGTCTTGTTCTCGACGATGAAGCCCTTCACCTGATTGTCGGCGAGGTCGCGCGCCCAGATGATCGAAACGTCGCACCATGTCGCGTTGCCGATCCAGCGCTTCTGGCCATTGAGCACCCACGTGTCGCCCTCGCGTTTGGCGGTCGTGGTCAACCCTCCGCTCGTGCCCGAACCGACCAGTGGCTCGGTCAGGCCGAAGCAGCCGATCTTTTCCCAGCGGGCCATCGGCGGCAGCCACTTCTGCTTCTGCTCCTCGGAGCCGTCGAGATAGATCGAGCCCATGGCGAGGCCGCTGTGAACACCGAAGAAGGTGCAGAATGACGCGTCGACGCGTGCCAACTCCATTGCGACGAAGCCGAACAGCTTCTGGCTGCCGCCGGCGCAACCGTAGCCCTCATATCCTAGGCCGCCGAGGCCGAGTTCCTTGAAAGACGGTAGCAGCTCGAAGGGAAATGCGTCGTCGGACCAGTATTTGTTGATAATCGGCTGGACCTTGCTCTCCATGTAGGTCCGCACCTTCCTGACCACCGCCGATTCGTCGGGGGTCAGGACATCGGCGAGCTGGTAGAAGTCGCTGTTCGGCGCCGGCAAAGGCTTCGCCTTCTTGTCTTCCTTGGTTGCGACTGCCATTGCCATCCTTCGTTCTCCTGCTCGATTGTCCCGATCTCTCGGAATGAAGTGTGAGTGGGACTATGGCTTCAGCCAGCGCTTTCTTCTTGGAGAACTCTGCGGCGGGTAGGACACCTGTGCCCCCAATCCTTATCATCTGAGCCGAACTTGCTTCGGTTGCGGAGTTGCACCGGAGCGGCAGGGTCTGTGAACGCGGGGCATGGACAGGGTCCGCTGCATCAGCCACCGCCCGCGGCGCGCCAGTCCGGATTGACGAGGAGGACGGAGGCAGCGCCCCGGCTCGGCAGTCGCGAGGACATCGGGAGATAAGCTTCCGTCTTGAAACCGGGCAGTCGGATAGCCGGCCTTGCGGATGGCGGATGAACAGCGAGAACCGCTATGTCGCCCTTGAATTCCGTATCTAGACTTGGGCCATCAGCCGGAGATCCAATTCCGCTATCCGTTCGGCGGTTCGTTCTGAAAGAACTGACGGCTCCGCAGCTCGGCGTCAGCGAACGCCTTCTCACCCTCGGTACGAAGGTGCTTCGGCTTGTGTTTGCACACTATCTCACAGTCGCAGCCGGGACCTTCGCGGTCACAGAGCTCAAGGTAGTCGGGTTTGTCACCCACCCCCTCCGCCAGCTGCATGAGTGACACGATGTGCTGGAGCCGCCTGGATGTCATGTAGGCGTAGCAGTGGACGGTCCTGAGGACTGCAGCGGCCTGCAACACATTTAGCGCCGTCTGGCTGCATTTTCGGGCGCCCTTCAGGTTTTCCTGCGCGGTGTGTTCTAGGATCTCGTGCAGCTGATCGATCAGGCCATTGGTCAGGTGGTTGGCGACTTCCCTGAGCCTCGCTCGGTCAAAACCATCGTCGATCATGGGCTTCTTGGTCATTGCCGTGCTCCTGCAAGCTGCCGCGCACTTTAATCGGTTGCAGCAGAAGCTTATCGCGACCGGTCGTCGCTGGATTTGATCGACATGCGCCGGCTTGTTTGTTTCGACGGCAAGTCAAAGCAACTGGCTCGAGAGATCTATCCTCCGCGCTACCGGTCCGGCGATCGTTCCACGACGAGACCGGAAACCATACTCACCAGCGTCAGGAGGTTGGCGCGAAGTGCCACGATGCGAACCGCATTCACGGCCATGAATGCTCCGCCCCGCTCTGTGGCAGCAAGGTTGCGCGCTGATTGCGATCCCAACGATTGTCACTCTGCCGCTGGAAGATCGTCTCCTAGAGGCAATCCCAAGTGGGACCATACGTCTACCAGCGAATCACGAAGTTCGCCGACCATGCGGTCATTGTGCAAAGGTGACGGGGTTATCCGAAGCCTCTCTGTTCCCCTCCGAACCGTGGGGAAGTTGATCGGTTGGATGTAGATGCTGTGCTCGCTCAACAGCAAATCGCTGATCGCCCTGCACTTCTCGGGATCGCCGACAAATAGAGGAATAATGTGGGTGTCGGTGTGTCCAACCGGCAGACTGGCATTGGCCAGATGTGATCTTACCTCATGAACGCGCTTTCGGTGATGGAAGCGCTCCCGATCGGAGGTCTTCAAATGCCGGATCGCCGCGGTCGCTGCCGCTGAGATCGGCGGAGGAAGGGCGGTCGTAAAAATGAAGCCGGGCGCGTATGAGCGAACCGCGTCGATCAGATTCCTGCTGCCAGCAATGTACCCGCCGAGACAGCCGAAAGCTTTTGCAAGAGTTCCTTCGATCACGTCAATGCGGTGCATGACGCCTTCGCGTGCCGCTACTCCAGCGCCCCGCGGACCGTACAGTCCGACTGCGTGAACTTCATCGCAGTAGGTCATGGCACTGTGCGTTTTGGCTAGCTCGCAGATCTCTGAGATCGGAGAGACATCGCCGTCCACGGAGTAGAGGCTTTCGAACACGATTAGCTTCGGGCGCCCCTGCCCCGCCGCCGTTAGCAGCCTTTCCAGATCTGCCATGTTGTTGTGGCGCCAAATCATTTTTTCCGCGCCGGACTGGCGGACACCCTCGATGATGGAATTGTGATTGAACTCGTCCGACAGGATCAGACAGTTCCGGATCAGCCTTGCAATAGTCGAAATGCCCGTCTGGTTCGACACGTAGCCCGAGGTGAAAACCAAGGCTGCCGTCTTGCCGTGAAGATCGGCAACTTCACGCTCGAGCTCGACGATCGGCGAGCTTGTTCCGGCTATATTGCGCGTCCCGCCAGCGCCCACTCCCGCCCTGTTCGCGGTGGAGCACATGGCACCCACAACAACCGGATGCTGGCTCATCCCGAGGTAATCGTTCGAGCACCAGACCACAACCTCCCGGGGGCCTTCCGGAGACTGCCAGATGGCAAGGGGATAGGAGCCAGCAATTCGCTCGATCTCGACGAACACCCGGTAGCGTTGTTCCTCGCTAAGCCGCGCAATTGCCGCGGCAAAGAAGTCGCCGTAGCCAGGCGAAGACACGCCAGACCAGTGGCGTGGCTGCCTTGAGAGATCTTCGCTTTCGCGCACGGGACGAATCACGGCACCGTAGTTTCTTTGGTCGCGACCGGGGCATTTGTGGGTCGTGGGGCTTCAGAAATCAGCCGCGAGCTGCGCTGACCGGTCAGATACGACCACAGCCATTGCGATTGCACCCGCCAACGGTTCTGAAGTTGGGGTAGAGCGAGCAGGTGGACGAAAGCCCATATGAAATAGGTGAGGAAGCCGCTCGTCCTCAGATGACCGGCTTCCAGAATGGCGAAGTTCTTGCCGACGACTGCCATGTTGCCTTTGTTTCGATACCGAAACGCGCGCTTTGGTTTGCGCCCCTTGATCTGGTCGGAGATCACACGGCCTACATAGCGCCCTTGCTGGATGGCCGCTTGCGCGACGCCGGGCACGGGTCGCCCGTCCTGCTGTATGGACGCTGCGTCGCCGACCACGAATATGCTTGGTTCACCTGGCAAGTTGAGGGAAGGCTCGACCAGTGCCCTGCCCGCCCGGTCCGTTTTGGCGCCGAGCAGCTGGATGATGGGCGATGCGACCATGCCTGCCGTCCACAACACGGTCGCGCTGGGGATTCTTTCGCCCCCCGCGATCACACCCTGTGCGTCGACACGGTCGACCTTGACACCAGTCGCAACCTTCACGCCGAGCTTGGCGAGATGTCTGGCGACCTTTTTCGACAGCGACGGAGCAAAGCTCGGAAGCACCCGGTCGCCTCCCTCGATCAAGATGATGGTGCTGGTAGCCGGATCGATCTGCCTGAAATTCCCACGCAGCGTGACCTTCACCATCTGCGCAATCGATGCCGCGAGTTCGACACCGGTCGGTCCGGCACCGACGAGCACAAAATTCATCTGGCGGGCGCGCTCGTTCTCATCGTCGGTCGCCTCGGCCATTTCGAATGCGCTCAGGATCTTGGTTCTGATCGCCTCGGCGTCGCTGAGATTCTTGATGCCCGGTGCGAAGGCCGCGAATTCGTCGTGGCCGAAATAGCTCGGACGCGTGCCCGTAGCGACCACGAGGAAATCGAACCGCACCTTGCGAATGCCGATCCCGGGACAGAGGGTGTCGACCGTGCGGTGGATCGTATCGACGTCGACGACGTCGGCGAGCATTACATCCAAATTGGCTTGCTTCGCCTCAAGTTGTCGGATCGGCGCCGCGATCTCGGATGGTGAAAGCACTGCGGTCGCCACCTGATAGAGCAGCGGCTGGAAGATATGATGGTTGCGGCGATCGATCAGAACCACGTCCGCATCGGACCTTTTCAAGGTCCGCGCCGCGGCCACTCCGGCAAAACCGGCGCCCAGGATGACGACCCGCGGTCGCTGGGGGCGTGAGCCTTCACCGTCGACGGCGTTCTCAGAGGCATCAGTTACAGCCAACATAGCTCATCACCTCATGATTAGCTGGGGTCGTGCAACTGGCCGACCTGAAGACCATTCAATCGAATAGCTCGAGAGAGGCGCCGCTTTCTTGTAGGGACTTGCTGTGACCCGAAGCGGACTGCCACATTCAATCGCGCCGATTTAAGGAGCTGTTCGCCAGGCAGGAAGCCTTGGGATTGCGAGGTACTGGCAGAGGCCAGTGGGGATCACCTTTGGCGCGCTCGCTTAGCCTGCTCAGCGAGAGAAGCCGACAACATCGGCGCCCACAAATCGACAGAGGTGCCTCTCTGCAGCTAACGAGCAGCCGACAGCCGGCCACCCGCTAGCCGATAGGGAGGGCCAAGTGTGACCAGGTCCCCGGGTTCATTCAAAGGTTACCTGCCCCAAATACCGCGACCATATCCGTCCTTGGTTGCCGGAGGTTTCTGCAGGTTTTGCAGGTCGCCGGTATTGCCAATCTCATTGGAAAAGGTGTGCGTCGGGTAGGACATTGTCGCGGGTCCTTGCACTTCTTGCGATCCATAATGATCGCTCGCAGCAAAGACGGTTCCACCTAACAGGAAGAGCGTGGCGACGGCGAGAATGGTGACTTTCATTTCTTGCTCCAATGGTTGGGTCGCGATGTAGCGGAACGTGCTTTCGGCGTTCGGACGGTGGCGGGCTTGGAGACCATGGAGGGGGATCAAATTGCATGCCCTCGGCGTAGTGCGCTCAAGGCCCTAGACGCAGCGCTGGCCTGGCAGGCGTGAGCGCGTCGCCAAGAGAAGCTGCCGCTGCTCTTCGCCCAGGGTATGCACCTGGCGCGACTGAACCAACGCGGCACGGCGCGCAGTAGCCGGTCCAGCCCCTCGCATGTAGTACAGCTCCGGTCGGTAGCGCGGCCAGAAGAAGTCCCTGGTGGTCGAACCAAGTTTGATGATCAGAGTGCGGACATCCATTGCACGTTCTCCTTTCTGCCTGTTGATAGACAACGCTAGTCGGCGAATGACGCCGACATCACCGGCAGCCACAGGTCGATGGTGGTGCCGCGATGAGGCGCGCTGGCGATCGACAGCCCGCCGCCTTGACGCTCCATAAGTTGCCTGACAGTCGCGAGGCCGAGGCCCGTTCCATTTGTCTTGGTCGAGAAGTTCGGCTCGCCCGCCATTTTCAGGGTCGCCTCATCCATTCCGATGCCGCTGTCTGAGATTGTCAGGCGGATCATCGAAGCGCTTCCCAGCGCCCGACCGCTCGACAGACAATCCTGCTCAGCAGCGATCGTCACACGTCCTCCGGTCGGCATCGCGTCACGGGCGTTCAAAACAAGATTGAGCAAAGCCCGCTCGATCAGCTGCTGGTCGATGAAGGCCTCGGGAAGATCCGGGGCGATGTCGACGTCAAGGCGAATGTGCGTCGACAACAAGCTTGCAAGCGGTGCCTCAAGTCGTTCTAGAAGCCGACCGACATCGACCGCAGCGAGCTTGACTGGTCGGGGGCTTGCAAAATCGAGCAGTTGCCGTGCCAACGTCTTGGCTCGAAAGGCACAGTAAATCGCGCCGTCAATCTTTTTCAGTTGCCGCGCCGTCAGGGCTCCGCGACCTTGCATTTCCTCAAGGACGGACACGATCGGCGTCAGCAATATGTTGAAATCGTGAACAATGGAGGTGAGCAATAAGCGCGGATCAGGAACTACCGGCGGGGCAATGTTGTCATCAGTAACGCGCTGCCCGGACGTCGTGTTGAGATTGTCAGCCATGGCTTCTCTCCATCGAGAGCGTCGCAAAGTCTGCTTTCTGTGGGTAGCATATGATCACGTCTCAAGATTCAGGGCTTGTACGAAGCATCTGATCTTTTGACGTTTCTCGCAGGTCTTTCTGGCTGCTCGGTCGATGTTCAAAGCACATGGCGCACAGTCGCCGACCTCATGACGCGACAGGCGCCTACGGTCTCGTGGGCGGCTCCTTCAATGGCTTGACTGAATCCTGCGTAGGCGCCGCAACGTCTCTTGGGTGCGCGTCCGCCACGAATAGGTTATGCGGCGGGCGCAGAAGCAGCCTTGACTGGTGAGCGGACGCTGGTTGCGATCGTGGCTCTGCTCTCCTACTCCCACAGTCAGCGAGAGAGATTTACCTTGGCAAGGTCGACAAGCTGGGTCGCCCGGCCGTCCAGAACCGCCTTCATAGTGTACATCCCGAAATGATAGGCCTGATCCAGCGTGGTCTTGGGGGGCATGGCAAGCTCCTGTCGAGCACTCACCACGTCGACGAGAACCGGTCCCTTGTGCGCCAATGCTGCCTCGATGGCGCCCTTCAACTCCTGCGGCTTCTCAACCCTGATGCCGCGGATACCCGTGGCTTCCGCTATCAGGGCAAAGTTGGGGTTTCTGAGATCGCAGCCTGTATCCAGAAATCCGTTCGCTTTCATCTCCATCTCGACAAAGCCGAGCGTTCCATTGTTGAGGACGATGACCTTTACCGGAAGCCCCATCTGGGTCAGCGTGATAAAATCTCCCATCATCATGCTGAAGCCGCCGTCGCCCGACATTGATATGACCTGGCGATCCGGATAGGTCGCCTGTGCGCCGATCGCTTGCAGCATCGCATTGGCCATCGATCCGTGATTGAACGAGCCGATAATACGCCGCCTGCCGTTGACCTTAAGATAGCGCGCCGTCCAGATGATCGGCGTTCCTACATCGCAGGTGAAGATCGCATCATCCGCCGCCAATTCGCTGACCAGGCGGGTGACATATTGGGGATGGATGATGTTGCTGTTTGGACCACTTTCCGCCAAGGCATCGAGATCTCTGCGCGCTCTCCTGTAGTCGATCAGCGCATTGCTGAGATGACTGGAATCCGTATTCTCCTCGACCGAAGGCAGCACGGCCTCGAGCGTGTCCTTGACGTTGCCGAGCAGGCCAAGATGAAGCGAGCAGCGATTGCCGAGCGCTTCAGGGCGCACATCCACTTGAGCGATTTTTGCATGCGCCGGAAAGAACGCCCGATATGGAAAATCGGTGCCGAGCATCAAGAGGGCGTCGCAGTTCTTCATGGCCGCGTAGCCGGATGCAAAGCCGACTAGGCCTGTCATTCCGACGTCGTAAGGGTTGTCGTATTCGACAAACTCCTTGCCGCGAAAGGCATGAACGATCGGGGCCTTCAGTTTGCGGGCGAGTTCGATGACCTCTGCATGGGCGCCTGCACACCCGGCGCCGCAGAATAGGGTTACCCGCGATGCGTTGTTGAGAAAGTCTGCCAGATGCCCGATATCGACCTCGCTTGGCCGCAGGACGGGTGCAGTGGGCGCTATCCATTCCGGCACATCGGCATCAATTTTCATCAGCGCGACATCCCAGGCAGTACAACGACTGCAACACCTCGCTTAGCGATGGCGACCCGGATGGCCCGTTTCAAAATCTGTGGAAGCTGCTTGGGATTGGAAACCAACTCGACATAGTGGCTGCAATCTCTGAACAGGTTCTCCGGATGTGTCGCCTGGAAATAATCGATCCCGATTTCGCTGCTGGGGATGTGGGCCGCGATTGCCAGAACCGGCACACCGTTGCGTTGGCAATCAAACAGGCCGTTGATCAGATGAAGGTTGCCTGGACCACAGCTACCGGCGCACACTGCAAGGCCTCCGGTAAGATGAGCTTCAGCCCCGGCCGCAAAGGCTGCGGCCTCTTCGTGGCGCATATGAATCCAATCGATTGACTTTCGCCGCCGCAGCGCATCGGTAAAGCCGTTGAGTGAGTCTCCGACCACCCCATAGACGCGCTTCACCCCCGTTTTCTCAAGGGTTTCGACCAAATATTCGGATGCAGTTTTGCTCACAGCTTTCCTCACCTATCGCAGGAAAACCTCCGCCAAGGACCAGGGGGCGGGGGGTTCTCCTATGTTGAACTCGGGTGTTTCTCGGCGAACTGTCGGCGATGATTTCGCTTCCGTTTCGGCGGATCGAGTTGCCGATGCGCGCGCAACCGGCAGAAGGCGCGATCGACCCTGCACCACCAAGTGGGTGCAAAGCTTGTAGGAAGCGTCTGTGCTTTGGACGCTTCTCGCAGGATTGCTGACCTTTCGATGGAAGCAACATTCGTCGGCGACCAAGGATTGATTGGTCAAAGTGAAAGATTGAAAAGCTGCCTGATGCGCGCGCGTAACGGCGGTATCGTTGTAGCGGGATCCGCGCTGTCGCCTCTGCCGAGCCGACGCCGCTCTGATGCGCTCCGCTTCGAGAGAAGCAAAGCCAGCTCGTCGGCGATCGCAGGGCGATCCCGCATCAGTGGCGCCAGACCTTCTTGGGTGATCTCATAAACGACGACGAAGGTGAGAGCGTCAATGCAGCCGAACTCACCGGCGCCTGTCAGAAGACCGGCTTCGCCGAAGCAGTCTCCCGGCGCAAGACGCTCCAGTTCCATCTCGCGCGCGCCCTCGCGCCGATTTACGGCCACCACGCCGCTGCGCACAATCATAAGCGACTTCAGCACCTCGCCCTGTTCCGCGAGGGTTTCACCCTTTCGGAAAGTCTGGCGCGTCATCGTCGAGGCGAGCGCGTCCTTCTCATTCTCGGTCAGCGAAGCAAATAACGGGATCGCGTCCAGAAGCCGCCTTGGCGTGGTATGGAAGCCGAACGGCACCTCAATCGCGTTCGGTTCCGGGAATGCCGGACCGACAGATTCCACAGGCGCGGCGAGAGTGAGTCCGGCTGCCTTCGCATGACGGAAGATCAGGTCGAACACTTCGCTCTTTGCCTTGCTGGCGAGGGTTCTGTCTCCAACACTGAAGGCAAGCTCCAGTTCCACCGCGCCTCCGTCCAGCGACAGGATTTGTACACTCGGCTCCGGCTGCGCCAATATCGAATTGCTGCTCAAGAGGACCGCGCGCATCACATCGGCCATCGTGGACGGCCCTGTGCTCGGCCGAAAACGGACTGAGAGCGTCACGCCGTGGCTCCGCTGGGGACTGCTGACATTAGTCAGCCTTGCCTTCGCGAGGTCGCTGTTGGGGACGACCACCAGGTCGTTTGTGCCCGTTAGAAGGTGGGTGGCCCGCCAATTCGTCTCGACCACCTTGCCTTCGATGCCGCCGCTCAGCACAAGCCAGTCGCCGATCCTGTAGGGCTTGGCGAGGTTGAGTGCTATGCCCGAGAAGACGTCGCCCAAAGTGCTTTGCAAGGCAAGGCCAAGGACAATGGCGACCGCGCCTGATGTGGCTATCAGCGTTCCGACCGGGGCGTTGAATACGTAGGCGATGATCGAGAGGAATGCAGCTACGTAGATGACACCTACAACAAGATCTTGGAGAAGCCGCCCCTCACGGGGCTGATGTTCGAGGATGAGAAATACGCGAACCAAGCCGATCAGCGACCATGCGGCATTGATCCACCAGACCACCTTGATGATATCTAGGAACACCAGCTGCACCCTTGAGACGTCGGCCGGATCGACCTCATACGGGATGATCCCGTGATACAGCAGCAGCGCCGTAAGCACCAAAAAGAATCCCAGCTGACCGACCAGACGCAGGGTCTGGCGGCCGCGGCGTAGAATGCGTGTAACCAGTGCGCCCGCCGCAGCAAGCACGCCGGTCTGGACGGTGGGATCCGCTATGATTTCGGATAGGTGTGCGTAGTTAACCATGGGATTGGGAGCCACATATTGTTCAACGACAAGAGGACCCGGTATGAAAGTCCCGCAGTGCAGGTCCGCCTCGATATCCGCGGTGGTGGTTAAGACTGCCTCCTGAATTGGGTTGGAAGTCATATTGCGAGCTGCGAAGAACTGCTGGTTGAAGAAGACGGTGACGTGCGGCCGCTGCCCGCGCAGGATGTTCCGCTCGAGATTTTCAGGAATGTAGACTGCGGCAACAGCCTTGCCGAAACGCACGGCGGTTTTGGCCTCGCAGAGGTCGTAGGAGCGCATTGTTACCTTGACCCCGGGAGACGAACGGATCGCGTCCACAAACCTTCCAGAGACTTTTGATCCGTCTCGATCGACCACCTCGACCGGAAGGTCGCGGACGATTGCTCTGCTGAGTATGGCGCGCCAAGCCGACGACTTTCCGGGCCTTCCTTTCGCGGCCACGACCGACCTCATCCGACGAACCTCGGGGACCTACGGTTGGGGGTGAGCCAAACAGTCATGCCGGGCTCCAGCCCTTCGGCACTGCCGCTTGGATCAAGGCGTAATCGGAAGGAATTGAGATCATGGTCGCCGACAGCGCGGGCCGCGCGCCAGGTCGCGAATTCCCCCAATGGACGCAGTTCCGTCACGCGAGCGTCGATTTGACGACCGCCCTGCACCGTCAGTGCTACCGTTTTGCCGAGCGTCAGTTCGCGTAGATCATCTTCACGCAGGGTGAACGCGAACCAGGCCTGACCATCCACTTCCAACGTCATCACCGGCTTTCCCGGGCCGATGATCTCGCCAGGTTCGGCAACGCGGATCCCTATCGTGCCATCCATCGGTGCGGTCAGTCTGGTCTTGTCCAACTTGGCCTCGATATCCGTGACTGTCGCCTCGGCCAACGCCACCTGAGCGTCCGCCAGAGCACGCTCCTCGGCGGTAGGACCCGCGCTTGCTTCCGCCGCTTGCGCCTGCTTGAGATCAAGATCAGCTTTCGCCTTCGCGAGGGAGGCCCTGCTCGTGTCGAGCGTCTGTTTGCTGGCGAAGTCCTTGCCGGCAAGTGCCGATGCGCGGTCATACTGTTGCTGGGCGAGCAGAAGGTCGGCTTGCGACGTCTGGATCGCTTGGTTCGCGATTGCCACCTCTTCCGCCCGCACGCCCGAATAGACCTTATCTCGTTGTGCTTTGGCGCTCGATGCGGCGGCTTTGGCCTCGCCGACAGATGCTGTCAGTTCAGGGTCGTCAAGCGCGGCAAGCAGATCACCCTTGTGGACGTGCTGGCCCGCAATGACGGCCACCGACACCAGACGCCCCGTAGCGTCGGGGGCGATGCGAATCTCGGTCTGCCGAACCATGCCTGCGATCGGCGGGTTCGCCTGTTCTGCCGACGCGTCCCAGACACTGCAAACCATCGCGCCTGCAGCCAGTACCATTGCAAAAATATATGGAGGTCTAGCCAGCATCGGACGCCCTCCAAGCCGCATTGATTCTGGCTGACGCGATCGCAAGGATTGCGTAGACGCCTGTCAGTATCCACAGCCGCATCCAGTCCTTCGAGACGTCCGGCAAATTCGCCCCCATCTGGTTGACCCGCACCAAGCCATCGATCCCGGAGGTGCTTGGAAGGATAAAGCTGACCGTCCGAAGCATTGGCGGGATCGCTTCCTGCGGCCATGCGACGCCGACCAGAAAAAACATCGGAAGACTGACCGCAACAAACAGAAGAACCGCCGTTTCGCGCCGCTTGAACCAACTGCCGACGAACTGCCCGAGCAGGCTGACCGAGAGAATGAAGGGAATGGCCATGACGGTCAGGTCGAGCACATGATCGTTTGCCGAGAAACCATAGATCCTCGGCAGCACGACGAGGAATAGCGCGAAGCCCGGCAACGTCAGCAGCAGATGCGCGAGGCTTTGACCGATCACCGCTGACACGGCGCCACGACGACGGCGAGCGCTGCGTCCGCCCTGCTCATAGGCCACCCCACCCAGCGTCGCCGAGCCCATCAGCAGCGTCTGCTGCAGAATCAACATAAAAGCGGCCGGGACGATGTAGCTGCCGTAGCCGCCGGTGGGATTGAACAGAGGCTGATTCAAGATCTCCACAGGCGAGGTCGTTGCAAGAGCTGCCCGATAGAGACTTCCATCCGGGCGGGCGCTGCGCGCCGCAAGATCTGTCGCGACCGCACCCACTCCTTCCTGAATGCCCTCCAGCGTCCGGTTATAAAGCAGGAAGTAGGCTGAATCGACATAGGCAGGGAGTCTGGCCTGATCGCCCTTCAGGATCTCGCGCTCAGTTCCTGCCGGAATGCTCAGGATGCCGAAGATCTCCCGACGTGCGAGCGCCGCCTGCGCGTCCGCCAACGTGGCCGGCCGAAGCGCCACCTTCACCGCTTCGTCGGCATTGATTGCCTGGATGATCGTGCGGCTAACGTCGGAAGAATCCCCATCCACGACGGCAATGGGGATGTCCTTGATAAGTTGGCTAAGATAGGGTTGCGGGTAGAACACGCCGTAGATGATAGGTGCCAGAACAATCAGGCCGAAGGCGCTGCGGTCACGGATGACTCTGCTGTATTCGTCGGTGAATGCTCGAGCAATGCCGATCCTGGCCGGCCCCTGGTGCTGAGAGGGTTCGGCCGATTTCGGCAGCGGGTCGTGACCGATGGCACGCAGTCTCAGCCAGGTTAGGCTGAAATAGATGACTGCCAATCCGCCCAGCATCATGAAAGGCTCGGCTGAATCCCTTGCCGGAACGCCACGGGCCGCTTGGTCAAACAGGATCTGGATGTACCAGCGTAGCGGCAGGATTGCACCCCAGGTGCGGGCGAAGAGATTCATGGCCAACACAGGAAAGCCGACCCCGGCGAAGCCGAACGCCGGCGAACAGATGATGCCGGTAAGGCTGAGACCGAGGGCAAGGTTTCTTGCGAGAAGCTGCAGCAGCGCGCCCAGCGACAAATAGGCAATGATCATCAGGCAAGCGCCGGCGCCCACCAGCACAGGGTCGCCGCGGAAAGGTATCTCAAAAATACCGTGAATGATGCCGAGCCCGAGGGCCATCATGACCAGGAAGATGCCGAAATAGGGTGCCAGCTTGCCAACGAGCGCGATGAGCATGCTGTCGCCGGCCGTCGCCTGCCAGTCCCGCATGTTGCGCGATCCGAACTCGGAGCCGACCGCATAGCCGCCTGAAAGTGCGATCACGATATGGAGAACGGTCGGCAGGATCGCTCGCAACAAGAACTGCGCATAGTTCAGAGCCGGATTTGTGAGAACGTATTGTTCGACGACAAGTGGACCCAGCGCGAAGGCAGCGCTGCGCGGCCCTGCCGGCAGGTCGGCGACGGCTGCCGATAGCGCCGACTGCAGCGAACTCGAGGCGACGTTGCCGGGCGTGAAGAACTGTTTGTTGGAGAAGATCACGACTTGCGGGCGGCGCCCACCCATGATGTCGCGTTCGAAATTCACAGGGATATAGACCGCAGCGATGGCCTCACCGGAGCGGATGGCATGCGTGGCTCCATTAAGGTCGGAGGAACGTCTCGCCACGGTAACGCTCGGTGCCGAGCTGATCGCCAGCACGAAGGCCTCGGATGTCTTCGACTTATCCTGATCGACCACGTCGACACGCAGGTCACGGATAACGGCATTGCTGAATGTGGCGGAAAGGATCGCAAAGGCAATCAACGGGATGACGACGACGAGCAGCAGGGCTACCTTGTCACGGCAGATCCAGGTCACCTCGCGGAGAGCGACATCGACAATGCCAAAGCGACGGGTTCTCCTCATCAGTGCGCCTCGTTCCAATCCGCGTAGGCGCTCATGCCGGGCCTAAGGTTGGGAAGCTTGTCGACTGGATAGGCCCGCACCGCAAAGGTCCTGAGATCGAAGTCGCCAGTCGCGCGTGTTGCGCGCCATCCGGTATACTCGCCGCGGGTTGCGATGGTCCGCACCTCGACTGTTACGGGCATGTCGCCAAGCGCCGGGATTTTGACTGTGAACCGGTCACCTATCTTCAGACCCTTGACCAGATCCTCGCGCAGATCGAAATGCACCCAGACGTCGCTGAGGTCCACCAGCGAGAGCAATGGCACCCCAGGCGATACATATTCGCCAACCTCCGCCCCGACCTGATAGACCTGCCCGGCAATCGGCGCCTTGACGGTCATTTCGTTAGCCTGCGCCTGCAGGGTCGCGATCGCGGCCTCAGCCTTGGCGACAGCCGCTTGCGCAACGCCGCGTTCTTCAGGGGTATGTCCTGCGACAGCTTCTTGATAGGCGAGCTGTGCTTGCTCCAGGGTTCGCTTCGCCACATCAAGCGAAGCGGTCGCCTCGTCGAGCTTCTCGACAGACTCGAACCCCCCCTCGGTAACCTGCTTGACCCGGTCATAAGTCTGCTGGGCAAGCGTCAGACTGGCCTGCGCTGACGCGACCGCAGCCTTACGTTCCGCGATCTCCTCGGCACGGGTGCCGACCTGGATGCGCGTGAAGTCGGCCTGAGCGACGACCCTTGCTGCCTGCGCCTCGCGAAGCTGCGTCAACAGCTCCGGATTATCGATCGCCACCAGCAGTTGCCCGGCCGTGACATTGTCGCCGCGCGAAACCGGCCGCTGTCCGACCCTGCCATCGACGCGAGCCGCGATGTCAAAGCGGGTGGCATCGGCTTCGCCTTGCACCAGCAGTGGCTGCGGGCGAACGAGATACCACAATGACAAACCGACGATCGCCAGCACGCTGAGCGCAACAATGATCGCCGCCATTTTCGAGGTTTGGGGCGGCTCGGCGGCGAGTTGTACTGGTGTGGGCGCGCGAGGATCCGATTGCCGCAATTCGGTTTGAGGGCTTCCAAGGCTTCGGTCCGAAGCTCCAAGCACTTCAAGACGGGCGACCGTCGCAACGCGACCGGGCGGCGACGACTGATCGGTCGAATCTAAAGTTTTGCCTATCGGGTCACGCGACATGTCCGACACCGTGTGTCTCCGTTTGGTCTGGACAATGCTTGATGGCGATTGTCATCGTGTCTGTCGTCTCGGCCCGCTCTCTGAAATGAGCCTGCCGCTCGTCGGGACGCGTGGCTTCGAAAGCCGTCGACGCATCACCACTCCTCCCCGGTAGGCTCACCTCAAAAATCCAGGCGGAGTTTTTTTCCAATGCACGCCGTTGCGACCCATCTCGTAGCCTTCTGCGTACAGCGCACGCATGAACCTGTTGTCGAACGGGCTCTTGGCTTCAACGGTGAAGTCGGCCGGGATGTCTATGTAGTTGAAGTCAATCCGATCACGTTCGGCGTCTGCGTAGAGCCGATAGACGTCGCCGATGGCTTGCGTCTTGATCAGCGACGAGACCGCCTTCTCGGCAATATCCGGCAGGGTGGCCTTGACCGAGCTGTACTCCGGCGTGGTTCGACCGTTGCGGATCACGTACAGCCGCGCCCTGACCCTGGTGTGGAAGGTCTTGTCGAGTTCGCCGAGCGTCAGCCCTGCAGGCATGAGAAAGACCTCGTTGGCAGTGCCGCCGTCGACATGCATCTCGTGATAGGTCCTGCCGGCTGCGGTCACTTCCAGATTGACGGGTGGAAAGATGCCGGGAACGGACGTGGAGGCGAGGATGACCTCGCTAAACAGTTTTTTGCGGTCCGGCCGCCCACTGGCCGCGATGGCCCCCATGTCCCAGATGACGGCGCGGTCTGCATCGAGATTGGTCGTCCCGATAAACAGGCGGCGTCCCTTGGCGTACTCGCTGGCGATCGCCGCAAGCACGGCGTCAGTGATGTGTTCGTCGAGCATCTTGGCGAGCGGCGCATTGCTGGTGAACGAACCGCTCGAGAGCGCTCCAAGAAAACTGTACCTTTTATAGATATTTGCGTCGCTAACCTCGGTGAAACCCTCCTTGAGCTCGCCGTCATAGGCTGGCCCCAGGAACGCAAAGGGTGCGATGAGCGCGCCGGCGCTGATCCCCGTGACGATGTCGAACTTTGGCCTGGTCCCGGCTTTCGCCCAGCCGGCAAGAAGCCCCGCTCCGAAGGCGCCGCTGCTGCCACCACCCGACAGTGTAAGAGCGTTTAGTTCCCTCATATTTATGGATGGATCGGTCTTGGACGCTTTCAGTCGCTCGTCGCGTAGCCGGACGAGCCGGCCGGCCGGATAGCTGGCGTAGGAATCTCCCCAGACCCGGATGTCGCGCTGATAGCCGGGCGGCTCGGCCGCCGACGCAAATTGCTGGGGCACGCTATCGCGCGGAAAGGCTGCAATGCATGCGGTGAGCTGGCTTGTGCAGAGGCAAAACGCGATCATTCGCGCGAGCGCTCTTCTGGAGCTGCGCAAAGGGTTGTAGACCTGCTGCAGGATGCGCATGGCGATGGCAGAACGGGCTGAATCGGCAAGGCAGGAAGACAATGACCGGGACAAGCTGCCTTCCGATGACCATGCGGTCCGGACTGTCGTCATGGATCCTTCCTCTCTCAAGCAGCTTGCGACAAGCGATAGGGGCTTGCGGGAAGTCACTCCTCAACTGTCTCGCCGCCTGGCGCTGCTTACGAGAGATCCTTTGACCACAGGCGGGTGTTGGGTGCTTGTACAAAGCAATGGGTTTTTTGACGTCCCATGCGTGATCGACATGCGAGCCGCCCCAATCCATTTGGACCAGCCAATCGCGGCGAACGGCCCTGACGTGGCGAAGAAGGTGAACCGAGCGCCACACGTGGACGGTTGAAACGCTTTCGCCATTGAGGGGTCGAATGTGTTCGGGTGTCGTCCAAGCACCCTCTGCTGAACGCTCAACAATCCTGCGAGAAACGTCAAAAGCGCGGACGCTTCCTACAAGCCTTGAATTTCGAGGGGTGATCCAGTGCGCCTCACGGAGAAAAGCGCAAGCACAGAATGCTCGCCGTCAGGGCACCGAGCATCAATCCTTTGCAACGAGGACAACCATGCCGTCGAACGCCATTCCACACGCTGCGAACTCGGCATGCGTCACGGGAACATTGCGTATGCGGAGATCTTCATGACCAGACCATCGCTCGGCGTCCTTCTCGGTCTCAACGGCGGTTACGTCGACACAATGGGCTTCCTCGCCCTTGCCGGCCTCTTCACTGCCCATGTGACGGGGAATTTCGTGACGCTGGGCGCTGCGCTTGCCTTCGGTACGACTGGCGTGGTCGCGAAGCTGCTCGCATTGCCGGTCTTCTGTATCGTTGTCCTGCTGTCGAGTGCGCTAGCGCTGCGCCTTAAGCTCGAAGGACGAAGAGCCATCGTCACACTCCTCACCCTGAAGCTTGTGCTGTTCACGATCGCCGCCATCGCCGCCTTCGTTCACGGCCCTGTCTCGAATGGCGACTCGCCTGCCGCAATCGCCATCGGGATGACCCTCGTAACGGCCATGGCGATCCAGAACGGGCTGCATCGCGCCCATCTTTCCAAGCTGCCGCCGACGACGCTCATGACCGGCACGACGACGCAGATCATGATCGATCTCGCCGACCTCATGTCCGGTACGGCAAGCGACCACGCGCTCGAGGTCAAGGAACGGCTGAAGCGCATGGCAACCAGCCTCCTCAGCTTCGCAATCGGATGCGCGGCCGCAGCGCTCGCCTTCGTCGCCTCTCCGACCTGGTGCTTCGTGGTGCCGCCCGTGCTGGTCGGTCTCAGCTTCCTGCCCACTTCCCGTGAACCCTCCGACGCGTAAGCTCGACAACGTCAAGGGAGCACCCCCGTATAGCGGCCGATCCGGCCTTGCAAAGGTGCTCACATGGAAGATCTTGGCCCGACCGAGCTCCACCCGATTCACATACAGCGTTGCCGCCTGAGCATTCTGTGCTTGGACGGCACGAACTACATCCCATGGCGAGAGCCCGAGGCTTTTCAGCTGCGAGCTAGCGGCCTGAACGTTAGGGCGCGTCTCTAGCAGCGAACTGGGCCGTCGGCCACGATCTAAGCGTTTAAGTCTTCTCGACACGCATCACTGAACGCGCGAAGCAAATCGACCTCGTCGGCCCGCCTGCTGTCCGGATTGCGAAAATCTAAATTGGGGCGGTCGTAGATTTCGACAATGCGTTGCATGACCGCCTCAGCCTTCGAGACGACGTCAACAGAGGCGAAGAGCCGCAATTTCCCGGTCAATGCGTAAAGGCGGATAACTTTTGATGGATCGTCGAACTCATGGGATAGGGCATCTGTGAACAATTTCGAAGCTTCGTCGATGAACTCTCCATACAGATGTTCGCGGCGAGCTATCGCTTGAGTCACGCGTTGGGCACGCGCCTGCCCGTGCTGAGTTAGCCAGGTCGTCGCGAATGAAGCTATCGCACCAATCGCCGAACCTGCGAGAGCTGCGACAGCGGACACATAGGCATTGTCCATAGCACCTCACCTCCTTGCTAAGTTGATGTTAGAGCCAGGCAGACTGATCGAACCGCGCCCAGGAACTTCGTGCAGAGCACTAGGCAAGCCGCACCGGTCTGCCGCAGCTCTTGGGCAAGCGTGGTAAGACATGGGCCAGGAGGCGGGAACGCAGCCATAAGCTTACTCCCGCCCTGCCGCCCTGTCGGCGTTCGCATCGAGAAATTCCGCGCGCATGTAGAGGGCTTCGATTTCTGCAAAATAGAGTGAATGGGTCGGTGTCCGGATGAGAGAACGTGGCCTTTCCACCTTTGGCAGGCGTTCCATGACGAAACTGATAGCCTCCTTGAGGCTCGTTTCGCGGACGCGCATTGTCACCGTTTTGTTTCTGGAAAGCGTCAGTACCGTCGCCGGTATGGTGGGATCAATGTGCAGCATCGTTGGACCTCGGGGCAATTCGCGCGATTGGCTTTGGGGAGCGGCATCATGCGTATGCTGCGCAAGGTCGGCCGCCTTAGGCCACCGCGACGCATTCGAACGCTGAGCGGCCTCGCCTTGCTGCGATCAAGGCTGACGCGAAACCGACGGTCGGCTAGAGACCAGGAGCTGGCCGCGACTGCTTTGAGTTTCGATGCTCCAGCGTTTAACGGCGTTGTCATTGGCGAGAGCACACCACTCTTCGGAATCAGGAGCCCCCGCCGCGGTCGGGAACGGCGTTGGAGACCAATCTTCTCCACTTGAACGTCGGGCCGAATTCGGATCCGCGGGATCACTCCATGACAGCATTGTGATCCACTTCGGCAGGATGCGACGGCTTGCGCAGGAGCAGGAGCAGCGGAACGGCGGCAAGCGACAGGATCATCATCAGCTTGAAGTCGTTCATGTAGCTGATGATCGTCGCCTGCAGTGTGACGACGCCGTCGAGCGCGGCACGGCCGGCGGCGCTGTAAGGGTTCATCGCCTGGAAGATCGCCGGGTTGCTGAACGCCTGGTTGTAGGGCGTCACATAGGTGGCGATGTTGGCGTGGTTGATCTGCACGTTCTGCGTCAACAGCGCGGTGACCACCGATATGCCGACGCTGGAGCCGATGTTTCGCGACAGATTGTACAGTCCGGTGCCTTCCGCGCGCCGTTCCGGCGCCAGCGTGGCAAAGGTGATGGTGGTCAGCGGAACGAACAGGAAGCCGAGCCCCGCGCCCTGGATGAAGCCTGTGCTGATGATCGTCCATTGCGAGACATCAGGCGTCCAGCCGGTCATGTCATACATTGCCCAGGCGGTGATGAGCAGACCGGTCAAGAGCAGCCAGCGCGTATCCACCTTGCCGACCAGCCTGCCGACCAGAAACATGCAGGCCATCGTACCAAGTCCACGCGGCCCCATGACGATGCCGGCCGTCACCACCGGATAGCCCATCAGCGTCTGCAGATAGGGCGTCATCAAGGCC